>NZ_QKML01000008.1:0-288075 GCF_003208455.1 Rhizobium sp. UGM030330-04 | reverse complement strand
TGCCCCCGCAACCAAAATTTACCGGAATATCAAGACTTTGTCGGCC
Source organism: Rhizobium sp. UGM030330-04 (assembly GCF_003208455.1). Classification (NCBI taxonomy): domain Bacteria; kingdom Pseudomonadati; phylum Pseudomonadota; class Alphaproteobacteria; order Hyphomicrobiales; family Rhizobiaceae; genus Rhizobium; species Rhizobium sp. UGM030330-04. The sequence goes on along the minus strand of NZ_QKML01000008.1, from coordinate 288,029 downwards.
TCCCAACGGGAGGCCTAAGTCGTTTTTAAGCCTAGCACAACGCAAGCACAGAATCCGGTGTCAAAATGATGTGCCTGGACGATGACGGCCTGAAACCTCGTGTCGAATTTGTCATTCAATCGCATTGCCATCTCATCAGATTGGGAGATAGCAATGGGCGCAAACGCACTTGTCCAAACATGTATTGATGCCGAGATTCGGGATCGTGCTTATGAAGCCCATTGAGCATAATTCCGGACGGCCAGTGATTGCAGTACGAAGACTCTCGGTCTGTCCGACATTCGAAAACATGGGGTGTGCCCGCCTACCGGAAGAAAACTTTATCGCAGGGTCATGGCGCCAGCCGCACGATGATCGTGGCCTCAGAAGACGACAATTGCCGCTCGACCATTCCGGCTTGCGATGAATCAAGGCCATTGATGGTCACGTTGCCGCCCGTAATTGGCTCTCTCACCACCGGCTCGAAGATGACGTCTCCATTGACCAGCAACTGGGTCTTCTGCCCGAGAGCTGCGCGCGTGAAATCCTCATGGCTCTATCCTATTTAGGCAAAGCAGTCGTTGCAAATAGTCCACCGTGGCGAAAAGCTTGAATACCGTGATATTAAATTTTCAAGAAGGGGAGACCAGGATAGGTCGAAATTAGAATTAGATACTCCTCTAACACTACGGTATTTAAAGGCGAAAGGACTTCGATAATTCGACCATATGGAAATTCACGATTAGATCAGGCACCACAAGGTATGGCGCTCGGCTCAATCCTTCGGGCGTCTTAAGACATTGTTATAACTATATAATATATCGCTTGTGGAAATCGGATTTATGGGGTTATTGGTTCGGACCCCATCAACTGCACGGTCATGCAGTAGTAAGACCAGACAGTCTATCTCTTGCCGTGCCGCGCATCAAATCTTTGATGTTGGCCACCGTTTGGCAGTGAGCTTTCCGTGAAGCTGCCCCATATCCCAAGAGAGACCGGCGGAAGGGACAGGCTCCGGTTTCGATACGGCGATCTGATGGGCGTTCGCCGCGCATGGGGTGCCTGCCTGCCTCTGGTTCCCGTCGGAAAAATCTCACCATATGGGCGGCATTCCCTCAAGAGGAAAAGAAACATTGTCAGTTTCCAAATGCGACCGCAATTTCAGGCCCATGACCGGCCGATCCCATTCGGCAGGCAATCTCAGACAGGGAGCGAGGGCTATGGAGCGACAACTTTACGGAACGACGGTTTACGACATCGCGTCGGCACAGCTTTCCGCGAGCTTTTGTCCGGGGATGGGCGGCCGGCTTCTGGTGTTTCGGGCTAAAAACGGCTCCGACATCGTCATTCCCACTGAGCCACACGGTTTCGACGTTATCAACTGGCCCCGGGCCGGGGCCTATCCGCTGGTGCCCTATCACAATCGTCTTGCCCGGGCAAAGATCGCGGTGGGCGAGGACGTGGTCGCCCTTCGGCCGCACCCCGCCGCCATGCCGCATACTTTGCACGGTCCGGGCCATGCCAGACCCTGGATGGCGGGCGTGCATCATGCGAACCTCTTTTCGATGCGGCTCGATTACCGGGCAGATGACGACTGGCCGTGGGATTTTCACACGGAGCAGGTTTTTGAACTGGATGGCGAAAGTCTGCGCCTTACGATGACAGTGGAAAACCGGTCGACTCGTCCCATGCCTGCGGGTATGGGTTGGCACCCCTATTTCGCTTCCCGCCACCCTATCGTTGCCGATGCGGGCTACCTCTGGCCACACGGTCCAGATTACCTGCCTGGGGGTGAACGGAGCCGGACGGCAGGAAACGACCAGCCGGTGCATGTGGAAACCGCCTATTTCGAGGCGTGGGGGAGAGCGCGGATTTCACTGGGCGGCGATGTAACCGCAACGATGACGGCCTCACCACCGTTCGACTTTCTCGTCGTCCATCGCGGCGCCCCCTCCCATATCTGCGTAGAACCCACCACGCATGTCGCTAATGCCTGGAATCTTGGGCTGTCACCGTCACAAACCGGCGCCGCCCTTCTTTCTCCCGGCGAGCGTCTCACGGGCGAGATTGAAATCCGCCTTTCAGGCAAATGTGACGGGCATTGACGCCTTGCTATGCCGGCGTCTCATGATGTGGGCATATTCACGCTCGACATGGACTTTCCAGCGGCGTTTATATGGATCGTCTCATTGATTGGGTTTAGAAGCGGGGGCATGTCCATGAACGATGTACAGTGGTCGACGGATCTAATCTCGCCAAAGAACGTGGCCGGCACGGCCCTTCTTGGCAAGGCGTGCGATATCATCGAAATCATAGGAAGAGCGCCGGGGCTGGTGGGGCAGGTGGCGCTTTCGGAGCAGACAGGCATTCCCCGCGCTACGCTTTATCGTATTCTTGCTGCCCTCATCGCGCGAGGCCTCATACGTCCCGACCCCGTGACGCAGAATTATACGCTGGGGTTCAATTTCCTCGAACTGGCGCAGAATGCGTGGTCGTCGTCCGATCTTGCCTCCATCGCTTCGGTGGAGCTTCGCCGCCTGCGTGACCTGACCGGCGAGACATCTTACTTGGCGGTTCAGGAGGGTGCCTATGTCCTAGCCCTCGGCCGGTTCGAAAGCGCCCATGACAAACGTTCCAGTGCCAGGCTCGGGGTTCTGAAGCCGATGCATTGCACCAGCCAGGGCAAGTCGATACTCGCGCATCTGAGCGAGGCGCAACTGGAAACGTTTCTGTCAGGCGAACTGCAATCCTTCACCGCCAACACCATTTCCGATCCCAGGCAATTGAGGTCACATCTCGCCATTGTGCGCGCTCGCGGTTACGCCATAGACGATGAGGAAATTGTCCTTGGCACGCGTTGTGTCGGTGCAGCCATCCTTGATGACGGTGGCCGTCCATTGGCGGCGATCAGCGTGGCCGGTCCTACCTTCCGCATGCCGCCGGAACGGGCCGAGCAACTGGGCACGGAACTGGCCGAGGCAGCGAGACGCATTTCAACCCAGTTGACACCAACCCTGAAGGCGGCCGTGCAGCATTCGGGTGGCTTTCGTGTCTGGACGACCCATTCCGCCTATGTCGGCGCGGCACCGCGCTGGGACGGCCGGCGCAATGCGCTGGTATGGGCAGACCTTCTTGCGCCTGCCATCCGCATTGATGGCGATGGTGGCGCAGACCTTCTCTATTTGCACGAACTTGCGCAACGGATCGGAACGCTTTGCCTTTCGGAGGACGGTTTCGTGGTTTCGGCCGGGGGCGACGTCGTTCTCTGCGGACCGGAAGGTATCCAGCAGAGGGTCGGCGGTTCTGGCGCATTACTCATCCGTGCTCTGCGCACGGACATGGCGGGCACCATATGGGCGGCAGCCTTCGATGCCGAGGCCAATCTTACCCATATCGGACCGTGGACGATCGCGGCGGGCTTCGAGCCCGTTTTCGAGCTTGCTGGCGACGTGACGGATATCGCATTTGCTGGAGAACTGGGGCTTTATGTGGTTCAGCCGACTCGGCAAAGTGTCCTGCTTCTCGATCCGGTGACACGGCGCCGGCGCAAGTTCACGGATATCCCCAAGGTTGCAGGATCACCCTGTGCCCTTGCCGTCGATGAAAATCTCAACGCTTGGATCGGCCTTTCGGATGGCTGGAGTGTGATCAAGCTCGATGAAAACGGCGAAATCCAGCGCACCATTGCCCTGCCCATTCCAAGCCCGATCGGCATCGCCTTTGGGGGAGAGGATCTGTCGGATCTTTTCATCACCAGCGCCCGCACCGGCCAGACCCGGGAAAGCCTGAACAACGCACCACTTTCTGGGCAACTGCTTTCCGTCAATGTGGGCGAGCGCGGACTACCGGAAACGAACGGCAAACCCTAAAAGAGGATATCATGCCTGAGACCGCATCCCGCCCCGTACCGAAGATTGCTTCGCTGAAGACCTTCGCTGTGCGCATGCCATTTGTGGACGGCGGGGCCGGCACCGGTGGCACCCCGAGCCGCTGGCACGAACTGGACATGGTGCTGGTCCGGGTTGAGGACGAGGATGGTCACGTCGGCTGGGGCGAAGCCTTTGCTTATTTTTGTCTGGAGCCGGTGAGGGCCGCTGTCGAGCGCATGATCGCTCCCTTCGTTGTCGGTGAACGAATTGACGACATTGTCGCATGGAATATGGGCATTCAGAAGAAGCTGCACCTCTTCGGACGGTATGGAATCACGCTCTTTGCGCTTTCTGGTGTTGACATCGCATTGTGGGACCTGGCGGCGAAACGGCAGGGCTTGCCGCTGTGGCGCCTGTTCGGTGCGGCGGAGAATACCGAGCGGCCCGCTTATGCCAGTCTGGTGCGTTACGGTGATGCCGATCTGGTAGCACAACAGTGCCGGCGGGCGCTCGATCTCGGTTATCGTCTGGTGAAACTGCACGAAGTCGAACCGGTGGTGATTGCACGAGCGCGGCAGGCGATCGGCACCGACGTGCCGCTGATGGTTGATGCCAATTGCGCCTGGTCGGTGGAGGAGGCGAAGGCGCTTGCGCCCGTGTTTCGCGAAAACAATGTATTCTGGGTCGAGGAGCCGGTTTTTCCACCGGACGACTATGCTGCGATGATTGCTCTCGAGGCCGCCGGAATCCCTGTAGGAACGGGCGAAAACGCTTCTACCGCCTTTGATTTCAGCCGCGTCATCCAAAGCGTCAGCTACCCTCAGCCAAGCATGACCAAGGCTGGTGGAGTGTCTGAGTTCATCCGCATCACCGAGGCTTGCCGAGTGGCAGGCAAGACGCCCATGCCGCACACGCCCTATTTCGGGCCCGGCTATTTTGCGACACTGGCTCTGCTGCCGTTGATGCCGGCGCAGACGCTGGTCGAATATCTCTTCGTCGATCCGGAAGCCTGGATCGCCGAAACACCTCGGCCGGAAGGTGGCAAACTCCGCTCGTCGTCCCGCTCCGGAATAGGTTTTGCGCCGGATCCTGAGGTGCTGGAACGTTACGCGGTCAAATCCTGATCCCAACATGTGAGACGGCAGCGATGCTGACCACAGATCACCACTTTTGTGGCAGGCAAAATTCGATAGATTGAAATGGCTGGCGGCGAGGAGATCGCCAGCCGAGAACCGAAGGGAAGCAGGCTTTGCACAACGGCGGCGCATCGTTGCCGCCGGCGGAGATGCTGTGAGGACAGAGACATGGAAATTTTTGTATCCGGCGCCACCGGGCGGGTTGGCGGCGTACTTTCGGCCGCCTTGATGAAGCGTGGCCACAATGTAAGAACCATCGCTATTGCGGGTGATCCAAACCGCGCAGCAACCGAGGCGGCGGGTATTCTCTGCCATACCGGCAGTCTCGCCAGCTTCACCGATGTCGAAAAGGTCATGGAAGGCGTGGAGGCCGTGTTCCACATGGCGGCCGTCATCTCGTTCCAGCCCGGCGCCCGCGATCTCTTGTGGGATGTCAATGTGATGGGCACCTATAATGTGCTACGCGCCGTGGCCACCCAATCCCGGCAGCGCCACATCCGCATGGTCTTCGCATCCAGTGATCAGGTCTATCCGACCCGCTTTGCCCGTTACCGGCCGACGGATGAAAACCACCCCAGGGAACCCTATACGTTTTACGGCATGACCAAGGTTCTCGGCGAGGATATGGTGAAGTTCTACCAGCGTTCGGAAAAGCAGCTCGACATCAGCACGGCCGTTTTCTCCCATACTGAAGCGGCGCATGAGATTATCGATCCGGACGGCGAATATGCCGGCCCGGCCTTCTACGTCAATAGTCGTGTCCGCAGCCTGAAGGCCAGCAGCACGCATCATGCCGGTGCCACGTCCAATTCGGAACTGGACCAGATTCTGTCGATCCTCGAGCCACTGGTGGCGGACGACCAGCCGCTGCTTTTGCCACGTGACGTCAACGGCATTCCGCATACCCAGGAACTGGTCGATGTGCGCGATATTGTCGACGGTCTGCTGCTGATTTTCGACAAGCCGGAAGCCATCGGTGAAACCTTCAATCTTGCCCCGGTTTCACCGGTCAGTCTCGGCGAATTCATTCCCTATCTCGCCCGAAAGACCGGTCGGCGCGTGGTCGAGGCAACGATCCCCGTCGATCTCGGCCGCACCCATGGCAGTAACGTCAAGGCGCGTGCCATTCTCGGTTTCCAGCCCAAATATTCGATGTTCGACATGGTGGACGAGGCGATTGCCGCCCGTTCCTGACACACACCTTCATTTTCAGGAGATGTCCTATGGTTGAAATTTCCAAAGAGACCCTGGACAAGCTCAAGGCTTGTTCAACCGCCACACTAACCACTCAGCTGTTCAAACGGAACTTTCGCCAGCAGTTCCTCGTCGGCCTCAAGCCGCTCAACCCGGATGCCAGCCCGTTTGCGGGGGAAGCCTTTACGCTTCGCTTCATTCCCTCGCGCGAAGACAAGGACTGGGATCTCGGTGATCTGAAGAAGCGCGGCGAAGACAACATCCAGTGGGAAGCCGTCGAGGCCATCCGCGCCGGCCAGGTGCTGGTCATCGATAGCCGGAATGATGCACGCGCGGCGTCTGCCGGCAACATGCTGATGACGAGGATGATGCGCAAGGGCGTCGCAGCCGCCATCACCGATGGTGCTTTCCGTGACGGCACCGAGATTTCCCGCATGCCGTTTCCGGCCTATTGTTCGGCAAACACCGCCTCCACCCGTCCGGCCTATCACCGTGCCATCGACATGCAGTTGCCGATCGGTTGCGCCGGCGTTGCCGTCTATCCAGGGGACATCATTGTCGGCGACAGTGATGGCGTGGTGGTCGTGCCGCGTGCCATAGCCACCGAACTCGCCACCGATTCCTACGAACAGGAACAGCGCGAAAAGTTCCTGTTCACCAAGATCGATGCCGGCGCATCGCTCTGGGGTACCTATCCGCCGAATGAGGAAACACTGAAGGAATACGCCGAATGGCGTGCCCGCAACCAGGCGGCGGAGTGAACGATGAGCGGATCACCTGCTGCACGTGCCGAGGCACTTATCCGGCGTTATTTCGACGCCTGCAACGCCGCCGACCATAAGGCTCTTGTCGATTGTTTCACGGACGACGCCGTCCACTATTTCCCGCCGGGGCTTCCCGGCGCGCCGTGGCGGGGGGCTGGCGCGATTGCCGACGGCTGGGTCTGGTGCGTGAAGACGCTCGGCTCCCGCTGGACAATCGAAAAAGTGCTGGCGGCTGCCGACGGACGTGAAGCTGTGATCGAGTGGACCCACTGGAAGACCGCCATTGGCGAAGTGCTGCGCGGCGACGAATGGTACATCTTCAATGATGACGTGACGAAAATCCACGAAATCCGTGCCTATTACGCATCGCCGGTCAACAAGGCAGAGCCAGTGAACAGGCTCCCTGAATTCGATTACGAGGCGAGGGGATATGCACTGCAGCCCCCGTCTCCCGCCCCGAAGATCGTGTGAGGAGACGGCATGCAGTTTACCATCATTGCCCGTGATGACAGGCGGGAAGGTACGCTCGACAAACGCCTCGCCGCCCGCGAGAAGCACATGGAGCGCATTCACGCCATGAAAGCGGAAGGCAGCATCATAGACGGCGGCGCACTCATCGATGATGCAGGCAGGATGGTCGGCTCTGTCGTGCTTTGCGAGTTTCCGGATCGTGCAGCGCTCGACAGTTACATAGAGAGCGAAGTCTATTTCACGGACGGCGTTTGGAAGGATGTCGAAATACTGCCCTTCCGCCGCGTGCAGTGGCGGTGAGGCCGGTATGACTCTCTACCAGAACCTGATCGCCGGTGACTGGGTCGGCGCCGAGGTGCCGGCAAATATCAATTCCTCTGAAACGGATAACGTTGTGTTGCGTGAAGAGGCAGCCTTGCCTCCGAATTCTTCACGGCCTTGAAGACCGCCTTATACACCGGCAGGAAAAGAGACACCGTAATGACGCAACCAAGCATAACCGGCAAGACCCGGGTCCATTTCCTCATCGGTTCGCCCATCGCGCAAGTTCTGGCGCCTGGGTGGCTGACTGAGCGGATGCGAAATGCAAATTATGACGGCATGCTGGTGCCGCTGCATATCGAGAAAGGCAATCTGGAAAGCGCCTTGCCGGTGTTGAAGGCAATGCCTAACGTGGACAGCATCCTGATCACTCTGCCGCATAAATTCGAAGCAACCGCCTTTTGCGACCGCCTGTCCGACCGGGCACGGGTGCTTGGTGCCATAAACGCCATGCGGCGTGAGCCGGACGGCACATGGTTCGGCGATAATTTCGACGGAGCGGGCCTGGCATCCGGCATTCTCAAGGCCGGGCGTTCCATCGTGGGCAAGAAGGTGTTCATGGTCGGTGCGGGCGGCGCGGGGTCGTCCATCGGCGTCTCGATGCTGGAGGAAGGCGCAAGCCATCTGACCTTCCACGATCTGAACAAGACGAACGAGCATGCCCTTTACGAGAAACTGGCTGCAGCCTATCCGGGCCGCGTATCCGTGGGAACCTCTGTGCCAGCGGGCACCGAAATCGTGGTCAACGCCACATCTGCAGGTTTACACGATAGTGATCCGCTACCGGTCGTGCCTGCGGAACTGTCGCCGGCCATGGTCGTCGCTGATGTTATCACCCATCCGATCCCCACCCGGCTCGTGATTGCTGCGGCCGATGCCGGCTGCTTTACCCGCGATGGTACCCATATGCTTGAGGGGCAGATCGAACTTCTCTTCAATTTCATGCTGACACACGGCAAGTGTTGAACGACGCTTCACAGCTTGTAGTGCGTCAATTCGAATTCTCATACTGTGAGACGGGAAAACAATAAGAGTGAAAAAATCGTATGTTCACATTCTGAACTGAATTAAACTCTCGTAATATGAGATAATAATTGGGAGGATCCAATGAAAAATCTAAATTTTCTTATGAAATTCGTCACTGTTACTTTTGTTGTGGCCGGTCCTGCCATGATTTCTTCTGCCAGTGCAGATGCACTGCAGGGTATTACTGAAAAAGGCAAACTTCGTGTGTCCATCGATCCGGCTGCTCCCCCTTATTCGGCGATGGACGAAGCCGGCAAATACAAGGGTTCGGAAGTCGAGGTGGCGAAGAAGCTTGCCGCCGACTGGAAGCTTGAACTGGAACTCGTGCCTACCTCTGCCGCCAACCGCATTCCCTATCTGGTATCCGGCCGTTCGGATGTCGTCATCTCGACGCTGTCGATCACCGACGAACGCAAGAAGGCGATCGATTTTTCCAAACCCTATAGTGCGATTCAGATTGTCGTTGGTGCGCCACGGGCCGAGAACATTGGCAAGCTCGACGACCTCGTCGGCAAGCGCGTGGCGGTGACACGCGGCTCGACCAACGATGCCGAAATCACCAAAGTGGCGCTTCCCGGCACGGATATCATACGGTTCGAGGATGACGCGACCTCCATCACCGCGCTCTTGAGCGGGCAAGCATCCTACTATGTCACCGCGCCGGCGCTGCTGACAACAGTCAATGCCAAGAACCCGGCAGCCGGGCTTGAGCCGAAGATCGTACTCAAGACCAATGTCACGGGCATCGGCATCAGGAAGGGGGAGGCTGCCCTTCTGGAAAAGCTGAACGCCTGGGTGAACGCCGGCCTCGCCGACGGCAGCCTGAACGGCGTCTACAAGACGGCATTCGGCATCGATCTGCCGCCCGAGGTCACAAATGCAAAGTGAGGGCGGCCTAGGGCCTGCGGCGCGTTATGACGTCGAGGCTGTGCGTGGTCTTGTCGCGCGGCTGTTTGCGGCGAGCGGCATGACGAAGACGGTGGCTCGTGAGGTCGCAGACTGCCTGTTGACCGCCGACATGATGGGGCATTCCACCCACGGTCTTGCCATCGCTCCGTGGTATTTCGAGGAAATTCGCTGCGGCGGCATGAACCTCGAAGGCAGCTACGAAGTGCGCTCCGACCGCGGCGCCTGCGTTGCCTGGAACGGCAGGCGCCTGCCGGGTGCCTGGCTCATCAACCGGGCAATCGATCTGGCGCTGGAACGCATCGCCGATCACGGCGTGGTGACAGTGACGATTGCCGACGGACACCATACTGGCGCGCTGGCGACCTATCTGCCGCGACTGACCGAGCGTGGGCTTCTGGTGCAACTGGCCTGTTCCGGGCCGGCCTCCGGTGGGGTGGCTCCGTTCGGCGGCACCCGCGGCATCTTCACTCCCAACCCATTGTCAGCCGGTATTCCAGGCCGGGGTGACCCGATCCTGCTCGACATCAGTTGCTCGATCACCACGATCAAGCGGTCCACGCAGCTCGCAGAGGCTGGTCGCCTCTATCCCGGCGTCTGGGCGCTCGATGCCGAAGGCAACCCCTCAGACGATCCGCAGGTGCTGATGAGTGGCGGCGGTTCACTTCTGCCGGTCGGCGGACTGGACCATGGCCACAAGGGCTACGCGATGGCCCTGCTTGTTGAGGCTCTGACGCAGGGGCTCAGCGGCGTCGGCCGTAAGGACAAGCTGACGGGCATCGCCATGAACACGTTCCTGCAGGTGATGGATCCGGCTGCGTTTGGCGGATCGGATGCCTTTCTGGACGAGACGACATGGCTGATTGACGCCTGCCATGCCAATCCGCCGCGTCCCGGTGTGGATGCGGTGCGAGTGCCGGGTGATCGCGCCCGAGTGCGCGTGGAGGACGCGCGCACGGCTGGGGTGGCGTTGGACCCAGTCATCGTCGCGGCGCTGGAACCATATGCGCAACGCATCGGCGAAACATTTCCGCCGTCCGTCTGACGTTGTCACTTCAACTGGGAGGATTGAATGAAGAACCTGAAAAATATCGTGGCTACGCTAGCGATCATGCTTGCTGCAACCGCACAGGCCTCGGCGGAGGACGCGCTCGCGAAAATCCGCAGTGCCGGCGTCATCCGTATCGCGATCGATCTCAGCGTGCCGCCGTGGTCCTACAAGGACGACAGCCTCAATCCGACCGGTTCGGAAGTCGAGGCGGCGAAGCTTCTCGCCTCCGATCTCGGCGTGAAGATGGAGATCGTCGCCACCAATGGTGCCAACCGGATTCCGAACCTGATGCAGAACCGTGCCGACATCATCATGTCTGCGCTTTCCATCACTGATGAACGCAAAAAAACCATAGCGTTTTCACTGCCTTACTCCGGCAACACCACCTCAGTCTTCGCGCCGAAGAGCATGGAGATCAAATCCTTCGCGGATCTCGCCGAGAAGCGCGTTGCGGTCACCCGCGGGACAACGAACGACCAGGATATCACCAAGATGGCGCCAGATGCCGAGATCGTGCGCTTCGAGGACGAGGCGACGACAATGACCTCGATCGTCTCAAACCAGCTCGACATAGTGGCGATCGCGCAATCTTTGGTCGATCTCATCAACCAGAAGAACCCGGGCAAGGACTTCGAGCCCAAGTTGACGCTCCGCACCGCCACCATGGGCGTGGGCATGCGCAAGGAAGATGCCGAACTGAAGAAATGGATCGACGGATGGGTGAGGACAAATCTCGACAACGGCAAATTGCCGGCGATCTACAAGCAGTTCCAGAAGACTGACATTCCACCGCAGGTTCTGGCGGAAGCCAAATAAATGAATAATGTGAGGCGAAGAAACGACCATGACCTATGAATTCGATTTTGAGGCGGTGCTGGAATATTGGCCGCTGCTTCTGCAGGGTACGTGGACGACGCTGCGCCTCACATTCTTCTGCACCGTTTTCGGTATATTGATCGGCGCCTTCTGCGCGGTGGTGCGCACTGGCGGCCCCGGCTGGGCACGTCATCTGGTGGGCGTGTATGTGGAGTTCATCCGCAATACGCCGCTTCTGATCCAGTCCTATTTTCTGATCTTCGGCATCGCCAGCATGGGTGTCCGCCTTCCCATCCTCGCGGGTGCAACCATCGCACTCACCATCAATATCGGCGCCTATACGACTGAGATCGTCCGCGCTGGCATCGAATCCATCCATCGCGGCCAACTGGAGGCGGCGGAGTGCCTCGGCCTGAGCCGGACGCAGACCTATCTCCACGTCATCATTCGGCCCGCCCTGGAAAGGGTCTATCCGGCACTGTCGAGCCAGTATGTGCTGCTGATGCTCGCCTCCAGCATCCTTTCCTCGGTGGGAGTGGAAGAACTGTTCGGCATGGCCAACCGCATCCAGAGCGACACGTTCCGCAATTTCGAGGTCTTCGTAGTGCTCGGCATTCTCTATCTCTTCCTTGCGGTGGTGGTGCGTGCCGGTTTTTCCCTGCTCGGCCTCGCCCTCTTTCCCCGTCGGCGCAAGCTCGGAACGCCGTTGTGATCCCGGAGCCATCAACATGAACGTGACTTTCATCATTTCCCTTCTGGAAGGACTCTGGGGCACTGTCGTGCTCAGTGTCCTGACCTTTCTCTTCGGCGGTCTTGCAGGCTTCATCATCGCCATGGCGCGCATTTCGCCGATACCGGCGGTTTCGAAGGGAACGAGCGTTTATATCGAAATCATGCAGGGTCTTCCGCTGCTGGTGCTGATGGGCCTCTGCTTCTATGGGCCCGGCATTCTGGGCTATGATTCCCTGACCCCGCTCCAGGCCGCCACCTTCGCGCTGACGCTTTACAGCAGCGCCTATCTTGGCGAGATCTGGCGCGGTTGCATCCAGTCGGTAGCCAAACCGCAATGGGAGGCGGCGGAATGCCTCGGGCTCAGCCGCTGGCAGCGGATGAGAACCGTCATCCTGCCCCAGGCGCTGCGCATCGCCACGCCGCCGACGGTTGGTTTCATGGTGCAGATCGTCAAGAATACCTCCATTGCGTCGCTGGTCGTCGGTTATGCCGAACTCTCCTACAACGCAAAGATCATCAATAATTCGACCTTTCAGCCGTTTCTCTATTTCGGGATCGCCGCGCTGATGTATTTCGCCGTCTGCTATCCCCTTTCGGTTCAGAGCAGGGCGCTGGAAAGGAAGCTCAATGTCGCCAATCGTTGAACTCAAGAATGTTCGCAAGAGCTTCGGCGCTCTCGAAATCCTCAAGGGCGTGACCTTCGAGGTCAATAAAGGGGAGGTCGCCGCCGTCATCGGCCAGAGCGGTTCTGGCAAGAGCACGGCGTTGCGCTGCATGGACCGGCTCGAAACGATCCAGGGCGGCTCGATGGTCATCTGCGGACACAGGCTCGAAGATTCGAATGTCGACCTGAAGGCGCTGCGGCGCGACGTCGGTATCGTATTTCAGAGCTACAATCTTTTCCCGCATCTGACCGTCGCCGAAAATGTCATGCTGGCCCCGCGCCTGGTCAAGGGCATTGCGCGTGCCAGTGCACACGGCATTGCCGAGGCGGTGATCGCCAAGGTCGGCCTGCGCGAAAAAATGGATTGCTACCCGGAACAGCTTTCCGGCGGCCAGCAGCAGCGTGTGGCAATTGCACGCTCGTTGGCCATGGAACCCAAGCTGATGCTTTTCGATGAGGTTACCTCGGCGCTTGACCCACAGCTGACGGGCGAAGTGCTGCGCGTGATGGAACAGCTTGCCGCCGATGGCATGACCATGATCCTCGTCACTCATGAAATGGGTTTTGCCCGCAAGGTGGCCGATAAGGTGATCTACATGAAGGACGGCAAGGTCCACGAGATGGGCTCCGCCGATATCCTCCGCAATCCATCGACGCCGGAACTGTCCGAGTTCATCTCGGAAGCAACTGAGCACTGAATTCAATCCACGGGAGGGAAACATGAAACGCAGAACTCTGCTTCTTGCCGGTCTCGGTGCAATCGTCGCCGGTGCAATGCCCGCGGCGGCGCAGGATGGACTGGCTGCAATCAAAGCTGCCGGCAAGATCCGTGTCGCGCTGGAATTCGGCCGTCCGCCATGGGGCTACAAGGACGACGCACTGAAACCGACCGGATCAGATTACGAGACCGCTTCCCTTCTTGCCAGGGATCTCGGCGTTATGTTGGAAATCGTCGAAGTTACCGGCCCGAATCGCGTCCCCTTTCTCGTCAGCAACCGCGCCGATGTCGTGATCTCGACCTTCTCCATCACGCCGGAACGGCAGAAGGTCATCGATTTTTCGGTGCCCTACGCCAGCGCCGTGCAGTTCGTTGCCGCGCCGAGGAACCTTGCGCTGGCGCGGCAGGATGATCTGTCCGGCAAACGTGTGGGTGTGACGCGTGGCACGACAGGTGATACCGTGCTGTCGAAGCTTCCGGTGCCCGGTATCGAAATCGTCCGTTTCGATGATGAATCCACCAACATGACGGCCTTTGCCAGTGGTCAGGTGGACATAGTCGTGCAGGAGCCAGCGGTCATCACCCGCGTGGCGCAGCAGAATCCAACGAAGGAAATCGAAAAGAAGTTTGTCATCGCCGAGTTCGATGTCGGCATCGGGCTGCGCAAGCACGATGATACGCTCAGGGCCTATCTCGACGACTGGGTGCGCACCAACCTCAAGAACGGCGAATTGAACCGCATTTACGAGAAATTTCAGGGCGCGCCGCTATCGCAGAAGATTTTGGTCGCGGGTGACTGAAACCTAAAAGAGACGGTCGTGCCGGAGGTGATCCTGATGGATCGTCGCCCGGCACGTCGGAAATGGATCAGGGTCACGACCTTTACGGGATAACGGTCTATGCAAGCCATCCGCCTGTGGCGCTGGAACCCAAATTCTTGCTGCCTGGTGAGTGATTATAGAGAAGAAAGACAAGGGCGTGGAGATATCTCATTTCTAAACAGGACTTGTAGCGAATGTCGGTATCGGTGGTTGCCCCCGTAACGCCAATACTACTAACGTCGTCCATAGATGCCTCCTCTGTAGGTGACGTAATGCATCGGCCACCTTGGCACATCGCGACGCTGGTGGGAGGGACTCCAACCCGCCAGTGCCAATCAACAGGTGATGCTACGGCTATGCCAGGCCGCCACAAATTTGATCTTTCCAGAGAAGTTGATCGTATCCTAATTCCAGCACGGATTCTGGAAATCCCTCATCAACATGGTCCCCCAGGCGCGTTCTTCTGCACTCATTGATATCAAAGCTCTCTAATGAAATAACGACACCGCCCTTGATGTAGGCGCAGGATGCACTCACTCCCAACCCATGGGGGGCGCGATAGAACTAATCGACAACGGTTTGGGGGGCGGGCCACATTTGATGACGTAACGGCGTCAGGACACTCCACCCTTAATAAGGGTTGTCTCGTATATGAAGCTTTTACCTTGTCACGACCGCTCATCGCAGTTCTGTCAGACTTCTTCGTAACGCCACCTCGAAATTTCCACTCATGAGCTGTGCCGGTAGAACCAACGGAAAGCTTCGGTGGACCGCTGACAGAAGATGTGCATCTGTAGTGGGGCTGGATAATATATCGCGAATAATCATGGCCTGAGGATCATGTATCCCATAATCGGCTAGTCCCTTTGCCCAGCGTTCGGCGTAGACGATCCACGCGGCGATTGCGAAAGCAAAAGGCTGAAAGTCGGTGCCGCGTTCGAGGGCCATAAGGGCGGGAGCAGTCACTCTTTGCGGGAGCTTTTGGGTGCCGTCCATGGCGATCTGGGCGGTCGCGTGTGCAATTGCCGGATTAGAGAAACGTTCCTTCAGCTTCTCGGCATAGTCCGAAAGGTCGATGCCGAGTTGTCCGATCGCGGCCGATGCCGCCTGCAGGTGCCGGGAGACCAGCGCCTTCAGATCCGGATCCGCCATCACATCCCTGACGAACGGCTTGCCCCTGAGGCAGCCGCAATAGGCGATCAGGGAGTGGGTGCCATTCAGCATCCATAGTTTCATGCGCTCATAATTGCGGATATCCGGTACCAATATTGCTCCGGCGGTATCCCACGCGGGGCGCCCGGTGGAGAAATTGTCCTCGATGATCCATTGGCGGAACGGTTCTGTTTCCACGGCGGCGAGGTCGTTATAACCGGTTTCCGCAAAGGCCAGCATGGAGGTCGTTTCGACCGGGGCTGGGGTAATCCTGTCGACGACGGTGGAAGGAAAGGCTCCTTCCGCCGCAATCTGGTCTGCAAGGGACCGCCCATAGGCCGTGCGGGTGAATTCCAGCACACCTTCCCTCAGCTTTCGTCCGTTATCGGGAAGGTTGTCGCAGCTGATGGTGGTGAAAGGTGGAAGGCCGGTTGCGTAGCGCACGGCGAGTGCGGCTGAGATTACGCCGATGACGCCACGGGGCGATCCCGGTTCCGACAGATCGTGGACTAGATCCGGATGGGCGGTGTCGAGGCCGCCATGACCGGCAAGCGCGTAGCCTTTTTCCGTCACTGTCAGGCTGACGATGCGGCATTGCGCAGAGCTCATGGCCGAGAGCAGGTCGGGGATACGTGCCTGCCCGGAAACTACCGAATGAAGCGAACCGATCACTGTCGCTTTCGTTTCTGCGCCTTTTTCCAGCAGCGTATAACGGTAATCCTGTGGGGAGAGGAGGTCGTCGACCGTCGAACCCCGCAGGGAGGCGCCGATAACGCGCCAATCACCGCCTGCCGCCGCGAGCGCATCATCGGTATAGGAGAGCAGGTGGGCTCGCGCGAAATTGCCGAGCCCTAGGTGGACTATGCCATAGCCGTGCGCTTCCGGCCAATAATTCGGCCACAGGGCGGCCCTGCCGACAATTGGCTTGCTGGCGGCGCCAAGCTTCATCCGTTGCGCTCCTTGGAGAACATCGGA
The DNA here is from genome assembly GCF_003208455.1 of Rhizobium sp. UGM030330-04. NCBI lineage: Bacteria > Pseudomonadati > Pseudomonadota > Alphaproteobacteria > Hyphomicrobiales > Rhizobiaceae > Rhizobium > Rhizobium sp. UGM030330-04. Next base: position 271,434 of record NZ_QKML01000008.1, on the reverse strand, counting down.
TGGGATATCGCGGTCATGATGCCGCGCAGTTCCGCCAGTCCCTTGAGGCGGCCGATGGCCGGATAACCGGGTCGGGTCTGGCGAACATGATCGTCGAGAATGTTCTGGCCATGGTCTGGGCGGAACGGTATCTGCCAGTCGTCCCGGCCATGCCGTTTGCGCCGGGTTTCTTCGGCAAGGATTGCGGCAATGACGGCGACCATATCGGTATTGCCTTCCAGATGAGCAGCCTCATGAAACGAGCCGCCGGCGCGTCCGTCTTCCAGCGCCACATTGCGGAGATGCAGGAAATGCACCCGGCTGCCGAGCCTCGCCATCATGCCGGGCAGATCGTTGTCCCTGCGGGCGCCAAGCGAGCCTGTGCAGAGCGTGATACCGTTTGCCGGAATGTCGATGGTGTCGGTCAGATCATGATAGTCTTTTTCGGTCGACATGATGCGCGGCAGGCCGAGCAGCGGGAATGGCGGATCGTCCGGGTGGCAGCATAGGCTTAGGCCTAAATCCTCGGCGAAAGGCGCAACCTCGCCCAGAAAATCCAGCAGGTTCTGGCGCAACCGGTCGGCGGATATGCCGCTATAGAGATCAAGATGTGCCTTCACCTCATCGATGGTCATATGGGTCGCCGCCCCCGGCAGGCCGGATACAATATTTGCGACAAGTTGCTGCCTGCGGCGATCGTCCATCTCTGAGAAGCGCTGCCGCGCTTCTTCGATCAGCTCTGCATCGAAATCTCCATCGGCGCCGGGGCGTTCGAGCAGGAAAAGATCGAAAGCAGCGAAATCCACAGCATCGAAGCGCATACAGGTTGCGCCGTTGCCCAGGCGGTAGGCGAGATCGGTGCGCGTCCAGTCGAGGACCGGCATGAAATTGTAGCAGATCGTGCGGATGCCGGCGTCGGCCAGATGGGAGAGGCTGGTCTTCCAGTTTTCGATATGCGTGCGCCAGGCACCGCTCTGGCGCTTGATATCTTCCGAAACGGGCAGGCTTTCCACCACCTCCCAGATCAGGCCGGATGGCTGACCGTCGCGCATGACGGAAAGTTCCCGCTGGTGCCGGCCGATTTCCTTCGGTGACCATATCTCGCCAGGCGGGATATGGTGCAGCGCCGTGACGACACCTTCGACCCCCGCCTGCAGCATGTCATCGATCGATACGGGATCGGAAGGGCCGAACCAACGCCAAGTCTGCCGCATTTTTAGTCCTCTTCTGATAGTATGAATGGCGTTTAGCGAACGAAGGAAAAGGGAGGTTTGCCTCCCCGCTATTCCTTCATGCCGCTGGCGGCGACGCCCTTGACGAAGTTCCGCCGCATCGCGCCGAAGAAGACGACGCTCGGGATCAGGGACAGGGCTGCGGCGGCGCTGAGGCGACCGAGATCGACGGTGAAGCCCGTCTGGAAAAGGGCAAGCCCCACCTCGAGAACGTATTTGTCGCGGGCGGTATTGACGACCATCGGCCATGCGAAGGTCGTCCATGCCTGAAAGAAAGCGAGAACGGTCAGCGTGCCGATCGGACCGCGCATCAGCGGCAGGACAATGCGGAAGAAGATCCACCATTCGCCGGCGCCGTCCATGCGCGCGGCTTCCATCAATTCGTCGGGGATGGAAGAGATCGCGTATTGCCGGATGAGGAAGATGCCGAAGCTCATCACCAGATAGCCGGCCAGAAGTCCGCCAAGGGAGTTCAGTAACCCCAGTTGCCGCACACCGAGATAAAGCGGGATCATGTATACTTCGAACGGTACGATAGCGGTAGCCAGTACACCGAAGAATATCAGGTTTACGCCGGGAAAGCGGAATTTCGCCAGGACATAACCGGTAACGGACGACGTAAGAACGATGGCGACCGTCGAAATGGCCGCGAAAGCGAGACTGTTGCCCATCCAGATCAACAGCGGCGTTTCGGTAAGGACGGAGGAGAAATTATCCAGCGTCGGCGATTGCGGAATGAGCCTGGGCGGCCACGCCAGGAGTTCCGCGGGTGTCTTGAAGGCATTGGCGGTGAGCATGATGAGCGGCAGGATCATCAGCACGCCGAAGACGGTCAGAATGATGTCCACGATAAATTTCTGGAAGGAAAAACGCCCGGATTTCCGGTTTTGTAACGTGTGGTTCATCGGCGCGCCGCCTTGTCACGGAAGAAAACGAATTGACCGGCCGTCAGGAAAAGCACGATGGCGAGAAGCACCACGGCTTCCGCTGCGGCGTATCCGACGCGGTAATTGCGGAAGCTGTTTTCCAGCATGTCGAGCACGAGCACCCTGACGAGCTTGCCGGGCGCGCCCTGAGAGTCCGAGGCGAGCACGAAAGCCTGCCCGTAAATATTGAAGGCGGCGATCATGGTGACGACCGATACATAGAGTGTCACGGGCCGCAACTGCGGCACGGAAATATGCCGGAAACATTCCCATGCCGTCGCACCGTCCAGCCGGGCGGCTTCATAGAGCGACACCGGGATATTGCGCAGGCCGATCAGGAAGATCAGGACCGCGTAACCGAGCGCCTGCCAGGAACACAGGACGATGATGCAGACGATTGACCAGACAGGATCAAAAAGCCATGCCTGCGCAGGTATGCCGAAGAGGCTGAGGAAAGCATTCAACGGCCCGAGTTGCGCATCGAAAACCCATTTCCAGGCCATGGCGGCCGGTACGAGCGACACGATATGAGGAATAAAGACGCTGGTCTCGTAAAACCCCGCCAATGCGCTGCGGAAGCGATATTGGATGAGTGCTGCAAGACCGAGCGCAAGGGGGATCGTCAAGGCCAGCACACCGAAGGCGATGATCGTGGTGTTGCGCAGGGCTTCGAGAAACAGCGGATCGCCAGCAAGTTCCTGAAAATTGGCGAGACCGATAAAGGGCTTGTTGCGGGAGATGATATCCCATTTGAACAGGCTGAGCCGTAACGTCTCGAAGATCGGTACGACCCGGACGAGCACGAACAGCGTCAGCGGCACGGCCAGCGCACTTATCACGAAGCTCAATTGTTTGCGGCGTTTCATCTGACGGTCCTTTCGTCGCGGGGACAGCAAGGCCGTCCCCGGCACGTTGCTTCAGGCGCTGGCGATTATTTCGCCAGCAGGCCTTCCCGTTCGAGAATGGTATCGATCTCCCTGGCCGCGTCGGCAAGCGCGCGATCGATACCCGCATCGTCCGTCGCGAGCGCCGGATTGGCGAAAGCAGCTTCCAGACGTGCGGCGAAACGGGTCAAAATTTCGCTTGAGGGCGCAATCGGCGGCAAGCTGAAATAGGTGTAGTCCTGCGGCGGTGCGGCAAAGGCTTCCAGCGCCGGGTTTTTGGCTATAATGGCAGCGTAGTCGATATTGTCCCGCGAGGGCAGCCAGCCGACATTCTCCAGCAGCCATTGCAGATTCTCGGGAGCATTTGTCTTCTCGACGAATTCCCAGGCAAGACCGCTGCGGTCGTTTTCTGCCGGCACGAACAGTGATGCCGGCACGACCAGAGAGCCCTTGGGCAGCGGCGCGGTTGCGTATTTCAGGTTCGGCGCCTTCTTGAGGATGTCGCCGATGACCCAGGATTCACGGATAAACATTGCGGTCTGCCCAAGCTCGAATGCTTCCGCATCGGCCTTCATCTGCGGACTGACGGTCTTCGTTACAAAAAGCTGCTCGAGATATTGCTTTAGCGTTTTTCGTCCGGCCTCGCTGGCAATCGCCGCTTTCCAGCCTTCGCCCTTCTTCTCGATCAACGTACCGCCGAACTGATGAAGATTGATCCAGAACTTTTCACTGATGCCCTGTCCACCGCCGGAAAGTCGCATGGACCAGCCACTGGCGGCGGGATTTCCGGAAGCATCCCGTTCGGTTAGCTTTGCGGCATATTCGGAATATTGCTCCATCGTCTTCGGCGGGCCAGAGAGACCGGCCTTGGCGAATTTTTCGGCATTGTAATAGAGTGCGGCCTGTCCGTGATAAAGCGGCACGCCATAGATATGCTCGCCATCCGACACGGCGGCGGAATAGACGGCGTTGAAGTTTTTCGGGTCCTTCACGAAGGCCGCCACTTTATCCGGTGCGGGTGCCAACAGACCCGACTGCACGTAACGTGGCGCCTCTGACTGCATTTCGACAATATCGGCGGCGGAGCCAGCGGGCAGGGCAAAGGCCAGCCGCTTTTCATGTTCGCGCAGGCTAATGGTTTCGACTTTCAGCTCGAAATCCGGATGCGCGATCTTCATTTGTCCGGCTACGTATTTGTAGAAAGGTTCGAGCTCGGGCGATCCGCCCCAAAGCGTCAGGGTTTCCGCCTGCGCCGTCCAGGAAAGGCCAGCCATCAGTGCGGCAATGGGAAGCGTCTTGAAGGGATGATATGCCATTTCTGTTCTCCTCTTATGAAATTGACTGTTTTTATTGTTGTATTTATCGGTTAGCGCTGACCGTTTTCGATCCTTGCCCCGCTTGCCTTGTCGAACAGATGCGTTCCGGCACGGGATAGTTTCAGCGACAGGGCGCCGCCCGGATGGTCCGGCAATCTTTCCCGGAATACGGCGGTCACTTCCTCTCCGCCGAGCATCAGCGTGGCATGGCTTTCTGCGCCTGTCGGCTCGACAGAAACAATGGAGGCTTCGATGCGTGCCGGGTCGTCGGGCGCGCAAAGGATCAGGCTTTCGGGCCGGATGCCCAGCAGCGCCTCGCCTGAGGAGTGGCCCAGTCGCGTCGGAAGTGGTATTTTTGTACCGTCGCACATCACGAAATCCGTTTCAGTCGAAAGTCCTTCGAGAAAATTCATCGCCGGGGAACCGATGAAGCCCGCAACGAAGAGATTGGCGGGCCGGTCGTACAATTCCAGTGGAGAGCCGACCTGCTCGATGATGCCGCTCTGCATGACCACGATCCTGTCCGCCATCGTCATGGCTTCGACCTGATCATGGGTGACGTAAATCATCGTGTTGCCAAGCCGGCGATGCAGCGACTTGATCTCCGAGCGCATCTTCACGCGCAGCTTCGCATCCAGATTCGAGAGGGGTTCGTCAAACAGGAAGACCTTCGGCTTGCGCACGATCGCGCGTCCCATGGCGACGCGCTGGCGCTGGCCCCCCGAGAGCTGGCGCGGGTAACGCTCCAGATGGTCGCTGAGGCCAAGGATCGCGGCCGCGGCTTCCACCTCCTTGCGGATGCGGTCGACCGGAGCGCGGCGGAGCTTCATCGAGAATGCCATGTTGTCGTAAACGGTCATGTGCGGATAAAGCGCGTAGTTCTGGAACACCATCGCGATATCGCGGTCCTTCGATTCGATGTCGTTGATCACCCGGCCATCAATATGGATTTCGCCATCCGAAACATCCTCGAGCCCCGCTATCATTCTGAGGAGGGTGGACTTGCCGCAACCGGAGGGTCCGACGAGCACGACGAACTCTCCATCCTCCATCGAAACGTTGAGATCGCGCAGGGCGTGAAAGTCGCCGTAGTGTTTATGCAGTTTGCGGATTTCCACCCGAGCCATCTTACTTCCCCATTATGATTGTTGAGAGGTGAAAGGTTCCGCCCCTGATGCCGGTTCGCAAAAACGCAGGCCCGTTTCTCCCGGGGCCCAGTGGAAGGCGACGAAATCCGCCGGGGCACCCTCGCGCAGACCGGTTTCGAGGCCGAGCACCTTTGCCGGATTGACTGCGGCCATGGTGATCGCATCCTCAAGGTTGAACCCTTCCAGGGCGGCGACCAATGCGACACCATCAGAAAGCGGTTTTGCCGCGCCGGCGAGCATTCGCGTACCCGCCATGGAGAGGCGGCCCTCGGCGGAAAGCTCCACGTCACCGCCGACCGGCTGCCGGTAGCGGCCCGGCGGCATGCCCGCGAGCGCGACCATATCGCTGACAAGGATTGATCGTTGCACACCCTTTGCTCTCAACATGGCGGTGAGGGTTACCCGGTCCAGGTGGTGGCCGTCGGCGATAAACATTGCCTGTAACCCGTCATTGGCGAGTTGTGCCCATATCAGGTTCGGATGACGCGGCAATGTCTGCGAGATGCCGTTGCCGAGATGGGTGCTGAAGCCGGCTCCCGCCCGCGATGCCTCGGCGATATCAGCGCTTTCGGCCGAGGAATGCCCAATCGAAACAAGACAATCCGCGTTGCGCAGGTGATGAATGAAAGTGCGGGCATCGGCCTGCTTCGGGCAGAGCGTCACAAGCCGCACAATTCCGCCTGAGGCCCTTTGCCACTGGTCGAACTCCTCGCAGGAAGGGGATCGGACATGTTCCCGTGGATGCGCGCCCCGTGCGCCGTCTTCGGGTGAGATGAAAGGGCCTTCGACATGGATGCCCGGGATCATCCCGGCAAGCCATTGATGTTTCTTGCGGGCGGTCGCGATGACGGAAAGAGCATTACAGATCGTGTCGATCGATGCAGTGATCAGCGTCGGCAGGAATGCCCTGACGCCCTGGCTGCGCATCCCCGCTGCAATGGCGAGTACCGACTCTTCCGTGATATCCTGATGATTGAAATCATGGCCGCCCCAACCGTTCACCTGCAGATCGACAAAACCCGGCGCGAGCCAAGGAAGATCCTCACCGTTGTGTTCCTCGATAGGGTGCAGAGCTGCGATCATGCCGTTTTCGACGGCAAGGCCGATAACCTGTCCGTTGAGGGCGTCGCGTCCGACAATCATGCGGCCCTCCTGTCGACGTCGGGCATGGAATCACTGTCGATATAGAGCCGCGCCTGATTATGGGTGCGCAGAATACTCGCGGGGCAATCTTCCGTAACCGGTCCCGTCAGCATGCGGGTCACCGCCTCCTTTTTGAGTGCACCGGGCACGATGCATATCATGCTGGTTGCGGCAAGAAGTGCAGGAATGGTAACGGTGATCGCCCGTTGCGGCACGTCGGTCAGTTGGGCGAAACATTCGTCTTCCACCTGCTGCGCGCGGCAGTCTTGCGCAAGCGTCACGACCTTCACCGCTTCTTTTTCGTCGAACCGCGCTTCCGGCGGATCGTTGAAGGCAAGATGGCCGTTGATGCCGACACCTAGGCATACGAGGTCGAGCGGCTCAGCAGCGAGGCGGCAGGCATAATCGGTAGCGCAGGCTTCGGGTGATGCGAAGCGATGCGGCTCGATGCGATGTACGGCGCCGAAGGGTAGGTGTGAGAAGAGATACCTGTCGAGCCAGTTGGCGAAACGCGCCATATGGCCGGCCTCAAGCCCGATATACTCGTCCATGTGGAAGGCGGTGATCCGCGACCAGTCGATGGCCTTTTCCCGGCAAAGGAGGGCAAGCGTGTCCTGTTGGCTGGGAGCGGCGGCGAACATGACCGAAACGCGATCCTTTGCGGCGAGAAGCTGGTGCAGGGTGGCGGCAAGATCAAGGCTGGCCGTTTTGGCCATATCGCTGCGCGACGCTTCGCTTCGGATGACGAGACGATCGACCTGCCATGACGATGACATATGTAAACTCCTCATTTGCTGGTTTCAGAGAAATGCAACCGCTTGCATAAGTCAATAGTATTTTTATGCAAATTATTTTGTTAAAAGCTCTGAAATGCTGTTAATTCCAATAATTTTATAATTTTAGCGTAATGCCTATTGCAAAATTTTCTGAAATCGGTTGCATAGATATCGTCTATAATGCCCTCGCTCAGGAAGGAGACAGATGTGTCGGTCATCAAGGTCGGGCTGGTTGGGCCTGGAACAATTGGCAGGGTCCATCGCGATGCAATCGGTGCCGTTGAAGGTATCGCGCTGACCGCCGTCGCAGGCGGTACCGCAGAGGAGCTTGAACTCTTCGCCGCGCCGCAGGACGTGTGCCTTTTCCCCGATGCTGCATCGATGATCGAAGAGGCCGATCTGGACGTGATCGTGATCGCCACGCCGAGCGGCAGCCATTATGCACCGGCGCGGGCGGCGCTGGATAAGGGCCTGCATGTCGTTGTCGAAAAGCCGCTGGCTGTTGATCTCGATGAGGCGATCGATCTTTATCGGCGTTCGCAAATGGCGGGCCTTGTCTGCTCCACCATGTCGCAGCGACGTCTGGAGGCGCAGCATCAGGATATCCATCGCCGTCTACATTCTGGCGAATTGGGGCGGCCCGTTGCCATCGAAGGTCAGGTCTATTGGCACCGTTCGGATGCCTACTACGATGAGAAGCCGTGGCGAAAGCTCCATGTACAGGGTGGCGGATCGCTGTTCAACCAGGGTATCCACACGCTTGATCTCATGCTCTGGCTTTTCGGTCCGGTCGTAAGCGTCATGGCGGAGGCGACCAATGTCGCGGGACGCGACGGTGGTAGCGAGGATCTCTGCCAGGCCCTTCTGACCTTCGGAAACGGCGCGCGGGGCATCATCATCACCAGCACGGCAACGCCTCCGGGGCGCCCTGCCTCGTTGATGTTGTTCACGGATCGCGGTCACGTGGCAATCAATCACACGGATGTCGTTGAGTGGACATTCCCGGATCAGTTGCTGCCAGCCGCTGCCGATGCTTCGATCAAAAGTGGTGCGGGCAGTCAGGTCGGCATCGGCATTCGCGGTCACGTCGACCAGTGGCTCGATATCCGTGATGCGATCCGCGACGGACGTCCGGTGGATATTAACTTCCGTGACGGTCTCGAAGCGGTGCGTGTCATCACCGCGATCTACCGATCCGCTGAAACCGGGCGCAGAATTGTCATGAGTGACGTGGGAGACGCATGATGTCCGTGAAAAAACTTGCCATACTGGGGGCTGCGCATGGCCATGTCAGCTATGTCACTGATGGCCTTGCCGGACGTAAAGACGTCGAGCTTGTGGCCGTGGCGGATCATGACGAGGAGCGCCGCCGCAGCTTCAGCGAAAAATTCGGCATTTCGGCCCATGCAGATCTCGATGCGCTTCTTGCTGCGCACGAAATCGACGGCGCCGCCGTGATTGCCGAGCCCGGTCTGCGCGCCGGCCTTATCGAGGCATGCCTTGAAAGGAATATTTTCGTTATCGCTGACAAGCCGCTCGCCTTGACCGCGGAAGAGGTGGACCGGATCGGAAGGGCCGATAATGGCCGCAACCGCGTGGCGCTGATGCTGGAAAAGCGCTTTTATCCGGTGACGAGAAAGGCGCGGGAAATCCTCCTGGAGGGAGAGATCGGCGATCTCGTCGCCGTGACCGCCACCGGACCGCACAAGCTCCTGCCGTCGGCGCGACCTGCTTGGTTTTTCGATCCCTCCCTCTACGGCACGATCGTCAACGATCTTGCGGTCCACGATATCGACCTCGTCCTGTGGCTGACGGCGGCATCGTCAGGTCGAATCAGCGGCTGGAAAAGCCCGTGCCATCCCGAGGGACATCGGGCGTTTTCCCTGGCGGGACGTGCGCTTCTAACCCTCGATTCCGGTGTGCAGGCGGTAATCGATATGGACTGGCGCCAACCCGAGGCCGCGATCCGGCATGGCGATTACGCAATGCGTCTTGTCGGAACCCGCGGACGTATGGATATTCTGTTTGGAGAAGGACGGCTACTGGTGGAAACCGATGAGCGCCACCTCTGGGAGCCGGTACTGCCGTCGCCAATCGGGCCAGCTCAGGATGCTCTTGATGCCCTGACAGGGGTAGCGCCTTTGCAGGTATCGACGGGGGAGGCGCTTCTGGCAAGTCGTATCGCGGCATTGGCCGCTCTCAGCGCCGAAAACGGGGGGCAGGACTATCGCTGGTAAGAAGGAACAGAAGTCGAAGGAGCGCGCGAAGCCGACGCTGGACGAAATCGCCCTGCGAGCGAATACTTCCCGCTCGACGGTGTCGCGCGCGTTCAGCCGCCCGGATCTGCTCAGTCCGAAAACGGTCGAGCAAATCCTCTCGATTGCCGAGGAGATCGGCTATCGGCCGAACAATATGGCCCGGGCGCTTTCCACCGGCCGGACGGGCAATATCGGGCTGCTTGTGCCCGATATTGCCAACCCGTTCTTTCCGCCGCTCATCAAGGCCATTCAGCAGCAGGCCGACGCTCATGACCTCTGCCTCTTCCTGGGTTCGTCGGGAGAAAGTGCTGCGCGGGAAAACACGCTCTTCCAGCGTCTGGCGAGCCAGACGGACGGCATCATCCTAGCCTCGACCCGGCTTAGCGAGGCGCAGGTGCGGGCCCATGCCGAAAGGCATCCGATAACACTGATCAATCGCGACATCGCGGGATTGCCGCGTGTGTTGATAGAGACACAGGCGGCGGTGAGGGATGCTATCGGCTTCCTGCTTGAAAATGGCCATCGTGATATTGCCTATCTCTCCGGCCCAAAGGAATCCTGGTCGAACCAGCAGCGCCTTGAGGCGGCGGCTGAAGCATGCCGCGGAGCAGGCGTGCGGTTCGAGATAATCCAGCTATCCGAACCCACCTTCGAGGGGGGCGAGAAGGCGGCAGAAGAGGCTGTGACCACGGGCGTGACAGCCGTTCTGGCGTTTGACGATCTGACTGCTCAGGGTGTCCATGCCCGGCTTTCGGCCATGGGGATCGCCGTGCCCCGGGACATGAGCCTCATCGGTTGCGACGATGCGTTACCCGCCATGACCTATCCAGCGCTTTCGACGTTGAGCGGTCTCTCGCAGGAGGCGGGAAGGCATGCCCTCAAGCTGCTGCGTGATGCGATCGAGCACAGGGACAGCTCGCAGGACATGAAGGTCGTCCTCGGTGCGCGCTTCATTCGTCGCGATACGGCGGGTTCGGCGCCATCGAGACCTCACCGTTAACGTCCTGCTTCCCCTAATGGTCGCGATCGCCAATTGCCGGCAGAATGTGCAATGCGAAACGGATTGATGGAGGAGCAATTTACTTTATGCGTGAGCGTAGGCGATCTGATGGTCACGCCACTCGCTCCGGCTAAATCAAGGCCACGCGGCAAGTAGTGACAAAGGACGCTCGATCAATCGCAGGAATCGGGTGTTGTGAGCCACCGCAACCAAAATTTACCGGAATATCAAGACTTTGTCGGCCTCCCAAGTGGAGGCCGAAGTCATTTTTAAGCCTAGCACAACGCTTGCACAAATCCTGTCCCTCATTTGATTATTCCCGTATGCCGTGACTCCATCCTGTTGAAACAACGGGAAAGAGAACGGAGGCAGGCACGGCGAGTCATGAAATCCTCGGAGGAAAGGTCAATTTGAATAGCCCCTAGATTTGTAGATGCTTTCTTTCCTAATTTTGAGGCAAGAAGATCATCATGAGCAGATCGAATTTCAGCGAAGAGTTTAAGCGTAACGCGGCGCGTCAGACCATCGAACGAGGCTCTTGGGTTTCCTTGGAAAAAAGCCGGGGCTTTGGTGATCGCTGAAGCTTGTGAACAGGAGTTCCGTCGCCAGATCCATGCCGGTGGAATTGATACCCATGGTTTCCGGTTTGTCGCGATAGCATCAACGGATTCCTTCGCTGGTGAACGCTCCCTCCCCACCAGGTATAGTCATCGATTGCGCCGCTCCTCCAAATTCCGGTAGCGCCCGTCGAGGTGAGGAGACTGACGGAGCAAGGTGCGCGGTTCACGAATGCACAAATTATCGAGATTTGAAGGGCAGGAGAGTGGGCAGCGATGTCTGCCGCCAGCAAGGGGTATCCGAGGTTAAACTTGGAGCGAAGAACGCGGAGGGCTTGATTGCGTTTAAAGCCACCTATTCCCGCCGTCTCCGGATAACTCACATGGTCCCGCAGCGCCTGGCCAGTGATACGATGTACGAGGAACGCAAGCGGCGCGGCTTCTTCGTCGTGCGAATTGTGCTGTCAGGCCTGCGCGCCAGTCGGCAGCAGAAGCTATTTCCTTTCCAGAGCCGCGGCGATCTCGCGCCGCATTGCTTCAAGGCTTGGGGCGCCGGTAATTTTCTTGCCGTTGATGAAGAATGTCGGCGTGCCCTCCACCTTGAAGTCGTTCTGCGCCTGATTGGTAAGTGTCTTGAGGTTGTTTAATACAGACTGGTCCGCCACCGCCGCATTAAAAGCATCGCGATCGATTCCCACAGAGGCTGCGATTTCGCGTAACGTCTGTTCCAGATTACCGGAGTTCGCGATCTCGTCCTGACGGGCGTAGAACCTGTCCAGAACGGGCTTTGGTTGCGGCTGCGTCTCTGCCAGCATGAAGATAACAAGGTCCACATTATTGCGAACCAAAGGCCGGAACAGAATTCTAATCTGCCCGCTTTCAACAAATTCCTCCTCGATCTTCGGCGCCGTCTCGTTTCTGTATGTCGCACAGTGGGAACAGGTGGGAGATGAGTATTCGATCACCGTGACCGGAGCGGTCGCGGAGCCCACCGGGCGGTCCGCGCGGCCGAGCGGCTGCAGGAGATCGGTCGCGCCGGCGGCAATGGGTAGAATGAGCACGATACCGAGCAGTATCGCGGCGCGGTGGATCGGTTTGAATAGCGGTGTCATCATTTTCAGCCCGTCAAAAATTCAATGTCCCAATATCTGACCGAGGAATGCCCGCGAGCGTTCGGATTGCGGGGCGCTGAAGAAGGCCTTCGGTTCGTTTTGCTCGACGATCTGACCCTGGTCCATGAAGATCACCCGGTCGGCCACAGCCTGTGCAAATCCCATCTCGTGGGTCACGCAAAGCATGGTCATACCGTCTTCGGCAAGCGCGATCATTGTATCGAGTACCTCCTTTATCATCTCTGGATCAAGTGCGGAGGTGGGCTCATCGAAGAGCATGATTTTCGGCTTCATGCACAATGATCGCGCGATCGCCACGCGCTGCTGCTGGCCGCCTGATAATTGGCCAGGATATTTGTGCGCCTGATCCGGTATCCTGACCTTCTCCAGAAAGTGCATGGCAAGCTCCCGGGCTTCTTTTTCCGGCAACTTGCGGACCCAGACAGGGGCAAGAATGCAGTTTTGAAGGATGGTCAGGTGCGGAAAGAGATTGAAGTGCTGGAATACCATACCGACTTCACGACGGACGTCTTCGATTTTCTTCAGGTCGCTGGAGAGCTCGATGCCATCAACGGCGATTTTGCCGGACTGGTGCTCCTCAAGCCTGTTGATGCAGCGGATCATGGTTGATTTTCCAGAGCCGGACGGTCCGCAGATGACGATCCGTTCTCCCCGCCGCACCGTCAGATCGATATCGCGCAGGACATGGAAGTCGCCATACCACTTGTTCATGGACGTGATTTCGACGGCGATACCTGCAAGTCCGATCCGGTCGTCGGGCGAAAGCGCGCGTTGCGAGTTTGTATTGATCATCCATATTCTCCTAATGATGATCCGTTTTCAGCCGGCGCTCGAGATACATGGAGTAGCGCGACATGCTGAAACAGAAGACAAAGAACACGGCACCGATGAAGATGTAGAGTTCCCAATATATGCCTTGCCAACTGGTGTTGGCGCGAATGGCGGCGGCGAGAGCGATTGGGTCGAGAAGGCCGATGAACATGACGAGCGTCGTGTCCTTGAAGAGCCCGATGAACGAGTTGACGATGCCGGGTATCGAGATTTTCAGCGCCTGCGGAAGAATGACCAGGCGTTGCGCTTTCCAATAGTCCAGTCCCAGCGCTTCGGCGGCCTCGTACTGACCGCGCGGCAGCGCCGCCAGCCCACCGCGAACGACCTCGGCCATATAGGCGCTGGCAAAGAGCGTTACCATGATGACGACACGCAGGATGAGATCGAAATTCGTGCCCGGCGGCAGGAAATAGTTGAGGAGGAGCGACGCCGTGAATAGCAGCGTGATCAGCGGAACGCCGCGGATGAATTCGATAAAAACGACACTCAAAGTCCGAATGAGGGGCATGCCGGAACGCCTGCCAAGCGCGAGCAGGATGCCGAGCGGCAGCGACATCGCGATACCGGTGACACCGATAATCATCGACAGCAGAAACCCGCCGATTTGCCTCGATGCCACGCTTTCAAGTGAGACCGGGGCCGCTTTTTCGAGGAGTGTCGCGAGTGGACCGGCGAGATAGACCCACCAGAGCACGGTCGTGAAGATTGCCGTTGCGGTTGCCACCGCCGTGTTTTTCCGCGCCAGCAGGGCGATGGTGACCGCGCCAGCGGCGAAGGCAAGATAAAGCGTGACGGGAAACCAGAACGAGCCACCCCAGATCAGCCAGTAGACCAAACCCGGATAAACGGCGCTGAACCAGAGCATCTTTCGGGGCAGGGCTGCAAAAAGGGCAGGTGCCAATGCAGGCAGGAGGAGCACGAAGGCCGCGACCGGCCGCCAATAGGATTGCGGCGGATAAAAACCGAAAAAAAGCTGCGTCCATCGATCCCGAATGACACCCCAGCAGGCGCCGGATGCCCCGTCGAGAATCTGCCGGCACTCGGCAAGCGAATTGGCTTTCCAGATGGAATTGCCGAGCCATGGGGCGATAGCCGATACGAGCCAGAGAACCGCCGCCACCGAGGCGATGCTCAGAAGTGTGCTCGTCCAGCCGTTAAACAGGTTCTTCTTCATCCATTGGACGATACCGGTCTGGCCTGCCGGCCGCTCATAGGGGGGCAACATGTTTTCTCGGACCCAGGAGACACTATGGACGTTCATCTCAGCGCTCCTTCAGCATGATACGATTATTGTAGACATTCATGATGGCGGAGATGATCAGGCTGATGGAGACATAGATCAGCATCATCAGCAGCATTCCCTCGAGTTCACGGCCCGTCTGGTTGATGGTGATGCCGCCAAGCGTTGAGCGCAGATCCATATAACCCACGGCAAGGCCAAGCGATGTGTTCTTGGTGATATTCAGATATTGTGAGATGAGCGGCGGAACGATGATGCGCAGGGCCTGCGGAAGGATCACCAGACGCATCGTTTGTCCCGGCCGCAGGCCGAGCGCATGGGCCGCTTCCGTTTGTCCCCGCGAAACCGCAAGAATACCCGAGCGGACGATCTCGGCGATAAACGCCCCGGTATAGATGCTGAGCCCGATCCAAAGCGCGATCAGGGAATTTCGAAGCTGCAAGCCACCGGTGAAATTTAGTCCCTTCAATTCAGGACATTGCAGGTGGAAGCCGAGCGCGCACAGCAATGCCAGAACAGGTATTGCGAAAACGGCGATGCTTTTCCACCAGATATGGGGACGCTTGCCGGTGCGGCTTTGCCGCCGCCGCGCATTGTCGAGGAGGAGGCGGTGCATGGCGAACGAGCCGGCAAGCACGGCAATCGTTGCCAGCAGATCGAGACTGATGGCCCCAAAGGGGAGATCGAATTTTCCGAGACTGCTCGAAAAGCCTGGCAACGGGACGTAGATTCCCCGGTTCGTTACCGCGACGCTGTTCCATAAAAACATGGAGGCGCGAGCGTTATCGCCGCGGAAATCGGTGGGTGCAGGCATGGCCTCGGACATGATGGCGGCGATGACGATAATCCACAGAAGTGCCGGCACATTGCGGAAGCTCTCCACGTAGAGCGTCATCAGACGCCCAACGATCCAGTTGTTGGAAAGCCGCAAGACGCCTGCGAATATGCCCACCACAGTTGCGGTGATGCACGCCATAACGGCAACGATCAGGGTATTGAGCAATCCGACCAATGCGGCGCTGGCATGATTACTCGCGCTCGAGTAGTCGATCGGCCGTTGCGATATGTCATAGCCGGCGGTGCGCCACAGGAATTCAAAGGAGAAATCCTTGCCGAGCGCGGCGAGGTTCCGCACCGTGTTGTCGACAAGCCAGAAAAGACCGATTGCCAGAAGGGCGAAGGTTATGACCTGGATCGTTCCATTGCGATAACGGGTGTCGCGAAGGAGCATGCCGAGGCGAAACGGCCCGTTTCGAGCGGCGTTTCTCGTAGCCATGAGTTCTCACCATGTAGCGTGGAGGTTACCTTGGTTCGCGCTGGTCGCGCGAGGTTCTGTTCGTAAAATGCGATGCGGTGCGGGCTTGCCCGCGCCGCGAAGACATCAACGAAACGGCAGCGCGTACATCAGGCCGCCCTGTTCCCACAATGCATTCTGCCCACGGGACAATTTGATCGATGTGTGTTCGCCGAGGTTTTTGGCGAAGAGTTCGCCATAGTTTCCCCCGGCCGCGATCGCGCGTTCAGCCCAAGCGGCATCAAGACCAAGCTGTTTGCCGAAATCGCCTTCTTTACCCAGAAGGCGCTTGATTTCCGGGTTGTCGGAATCGACCGCGAGTTGTTTCACATTCTCAGCGGTGATGCCAAGCTCCTCAGCGGAGATGAGGGCGTTCAGCGTCCAGCGTGTCATGTCGGCCCATTGATCGTCTCCCTGGCGGACCAGCGGTCCGAGCGGTTCCTTTGACATGATATCGGCGAGGATGATGTGGTCATCGGGGTTTGCGAAACTGGAGCGGATCGAGGCCAGATCGGAACCGTCACTCGTCATGACGTCACATGCGCCGGCCAGATATTTCTGCTGGTTTTCAGCGCCGTTTTCGACGGGGACCGGCTCATAGGTGAGGTTGTTCTTTTTAAAGTATTCGGCGAGATTGAGTTCTGTCGTAGTTCCGCTGGTGATGCAGACGGTTGCGCCGTTGAGATCCTTTGCGGAGCTTATCCCCAGAGACCGGGGAACCATGAATGTCTGTCCGTCATAAAACGACACCCCCGCGAATGTGAATTTCAGATCGACATCGCGTGAAAAGGTCCAGGTCGTCGTGCGGGACAGAATGTCGATTTCACCCGAAGCCAAGGCCGAAAAACGGGTCTGCGCCGTCGTCGGAACGAAATTTACCGCCTTCGGGTCTTTGAGGACGGCCGCCGCAACGGCGCGACAATAGGAGATGTCCAGGCCCTGCCAGGTACCGGAGGCATCTGGCGCGGAGAAACCCGGCTGGCCGGTGGTCACGCCGCAATTCAGTTTGCCACGCGCCTGAACATCGGCCATGGTGCCGGCTGAAACGATACCGGCCGTCAGTGTCGCCGCCGCAAGCGTGGCAAGAGCAGTCGTCATTTTCATTGCTATTCTCCCAGTTGTGATCCGGCGGCGGGTGGCTTTTACCGATTTCTCCGCGGCCCGGTCGGTTGCGTTTCCCCGTTTCATTCGGTCCTGTTCGATCCCGCGTTCGGCGAGACGGTGTTCGATAGGCTATGATATAGGCTCCGCCCTCACAGCCCGGCGACGGCGGCGGTTATGCGCCGGATCGCTTCATCGACCGTGGAGCGTGGGCAGCCGAGATTGACGCGCATGAAGCCATGGCCCTCAATCCCGAATTTCTGGCCCTTATCGAGCCAGACCCGCGCCCTCGTCAGCATGAATTTATTGAGCGCTTCGGCATCCAGCCCAAGACCGCGGCAATCCATCCACGCCAGATAGAGGGAGTCGGTCGGAAGGACTTTCAGGCGCGGGTCCGCTGCGTTGATCGATGTCGCGAAATGTGCGTGATTTGCGCGCAGATAGGTCAGCATGTCCTCTAGCCACGGTTCGCCGTGGGCATAAGCCGCTTCTGCGGCGACCATTCCCATGACGTTCACCAGCTCGAAGACGTTGCGCTCATATTGACGGCGCAATTCTTCCCGCAGCCTTCTGTTCGGGACAAAGACATTGGCGCTTTGCAGACCGGGCAGATTGAACGTCTTGCTTGGGGCGGTGCAGGTGATGCTATTTTGCGCGAATTTCTCGCCGAGCGAGGCGAAAGGAATGTGTTTCCTGTCCGGATTGAGGATGAGGTCCTCATGGATTTCGTCGGAAATGACCAGCACGCCATGGCGGGCGCAGATTTCGCCCATTGCGCGCAATTCGTCTTCCGACCAGACATTTCCGGTGGGATTATGGGGGTGACTCAGGATGAAAATTTTCGTGTTGCCGCGTATGGCCGCCTCGAAGCTCTTTTCATTGAACCGGTAGCCGTCGCCGGTGAAGTCGAGCGGCGCAAAGGCCAGATGACGGCCGTTCAGCAGAACGTCGTTATGGAAGTGTGCATAGACCGGCGGCTGGATCAGGACGGTGTCGCCCGGGGCCGAAAAAGCCTGCACGGCCGTCTTCAGCGTGGTGATGATGCCGGAGGTCTGGAGAACCCATTCCCTCGGTACATCCCAGCCGAAACGTCGCTGCTGCCAACTGACTACGGCGTCCACATAGGATGACGTAGCGCCGCCGGGATAACCGAACACCCCGTGTTCGACAGCTTCATGGAGTGCGTCAATGATGGCTTGAGGTGCTTTGAAATCGGTATCGGCGACCCACATCGGCAGGGGATCGGCGGCAGCTTCGTCCGGTGTCAGCAGCTTGCCCGCATAGGCCCATTTCATCGAGTTGCTGTTCCTGCGATCGATGACCTCGTCGAAGATCGATGGAGAAAATCCATTGCTTGTCGCATGCTGGGCTGCTGTCGCCGGTTTTGTCACTGCTATGTCCTTTCGTCCCTTCAGGCTGGCATCGATCCACCTGTTGACGAAAAGGTTAGCTGCAATCCATTATGAGTGGAAATGGTATGATTTCATTATTCAATGAGGTTTTTTCATAATGATCGATCGACACCACCTGGCGATTCTGCGGGAAGTCAGCCGCCGCGGTAGCGTCACGGCGGCGGCCGAGAAGCTGAATGTCACGCAGTCGGCGCTCAGCCACATGATTGCCAAGTTAGAGGAGCGCCACGGCATCAAGGTGTGGACGAAAACCGGCCGCGGACTGCGATTGACTCAAACGGGCGAATATCTGCTAAGCGTCGCAGAGCGAATTTTGCCGCAGATGGAGCATGCAGAACGGGTTCTGACCGACTTCGCATTGGGACGAAGGGGAGCGTTGCGCGTCGGCATGGAATGCCATCCCTGCCAGCGATGGTTGTCGCGTATTGCCACTTCCTATCTCACTCACTGGCCTGACGTCGATTTCGACGTTCGGACTGCCTTTCGCTTTGATGGCATTGAAGCGCTCCTGGGCTTCGAAGTCGATCTACTCATCACCCCGGATCCGGTCGATGCGCCGGACCTGCTCTTCACGCCCGTTTTCGATTATGAATTGGTATTGATGGCACACGAGGCACATCCGCTTGCAGCGCGGCGTTTTGTGTTACCTCAGGATCTGATCGATCAGGAGCTGATCACCGTGCCGGTAACCCTGGAACGACTGGACATATATACCCAGTTTCTGGTTCCTGCCCATTGCCGGCCCCGCCGGCACCGTACCGCCGAAACCATCGATTTGATGCTGCAACTCGTTTGCGCGGGCAGGGGAGTGACCGTGCTGCCGGATTGGCTTTTGCAGGAAGACGCGGCGGGATTACCGATCCGGGCGCTCAGCCTTGGCGAAGCGGGTATCCGCAAGAGCATCAACCTCGGTGTGCGCCGTGGCGAGGAGACGACGTCCTATATCGAAGGTTTCCTCGAACTCGCACGGGAGATGGGGCGCTCACCTTTGCCATGATGCTGAATGTCAATCACGACGAGCGGCCGGGTTAGCGCCGGGATGTGAGCCGGCGCCCCTTTGCCTCGGCACACTAAGCCTGAACTTGCAGTTCTGTCATCATGCCGGTTTCCAGATGCCCCATGTGGTGGCAATGGAGCATCCACGGAGCGGCTTCGCCCGCATCGAATGCGATGGTTACCCTGTTCATCGGCGGAACATGGACAGTATCGCGCAACGCGCCTGCGATACGCCGCGTGCCGACACCGACGACCTGAAAGACATGGCCGTGCAGGTGCATGGGATGGGCCATCATCGACATGTTGTGGAAGGTTATTTCCACCCGCTCGCCGCTGCGGGCGGGGATGGGGGCGTGATCGCCCCAGCCTCGGCCGTTGATTGTCCACCGATAGGGCATCATCGAACCATCCAGCATGACATTATGGCGTCGGATAACCTCGCGCTGCATCAACGGCGTCATGGCCCGCAATGTCGACTCCTGGTCGAGATTGCGAGAGAAGGCGGGATGTTGCGCGTCTGCCGTGCCGGCTATCCGGGCAATGGACGCGCGCGCGGGCGCGAGAATGATGCCTGTCCGTTGCGGCGCGCCTTCGCGAAGGCAGAGTACGGGCAACGCCGATCCGTCGGCCGGCATGTCGATCTCAATGTCCAGCCGCTGGCCAGGCGCAAAGCCGAAACGGGTTGCCTCGTGCGGAACACAGGCTTCGCCATCGGTGGCCACGAGCTGCCCACGTACGGCCCCGAGATCTATCCAGAAGGTCGTCATCGACGAGGCATTCACCGCCCGCAGGAGAATCCGTCCGCCCCGTTCGACGCGCACCACGTCCGGGTCATCGAGCGTACGATCATTCGCCAGATAGGCGTCAAACTCGAAATCGTTCAGATCCATCTTCATGGATGCCATGTCCATCATACCCGGCATTTCCGGCATCGCTTTCGGGTCCGCCGCACCGCCATGGCCCATCGCGGCGTGATCCATGCCCGTTCCGCCTGCCACTTCGCGGAGCACGGCCTCAGGCGGCTTGAAGGAGAAGTCGTGCAGAAACAGCACCACCTCCTGCCGGTCAGCGGCAAGATCGGCTTCAGAACGCACGATCAGCGGTGCGGCGAGAAGGCCGACCTCCTGTGCCGGAATGTGGCTATGCATCCAGAAGGTGCCTGGTCTGGCGGCATAATCATAGGAACGCGTTTCGCCCGGGCGCAGCATCGGGCTGGTGTTGGGCACGCCGTCCTGGGCATTGGGCGGAATCTGGCCGTGCCAATGTATGATTGTGTCTCCGTCGAGCCCATTGGTCAGATCCACGCGGAAGCGTTGTCCGGGATCAAGGGTAAGTCCGGGTTCCCCTTTTGCATTGACAAGTCCCATGACGGTGGCGGCGCGTCCCGCCACCTCGATCGTGCGTGTCGTGGCAGTGAGCGTGGCCGCGTTGGGGGCGGCCCAGACGCGGGCGGGCAAGAGCAATGCTGCCGATGTCGCTGCGGAAGCCGCAAGAAAGCCGCGGCGTGAGATAGGATGTGTCATGTTCAATCTCGCAATTTTCATTGAAACGGACCGTCAATGAGTTCAGGTCCGGCGGTGGAGGAGGACCAAGGCTACGAAACGGGTAGCCAGCGACTGTCAGTCGGGCTTTGCCGGGGACCGGGTAAGCGAGGTGATCAACAAAACGGTCAGGGTGACAAAGCCGCCGAAGGTGAGGAGCATGGCGAGCGGTCCGAACAGCATCATCCAGCCCATTCCATTCCTCATTTCGGTCATGGGTGACATTCCGTTAAAGCTCACCGGTGCCGGGAAGGGCGGAACCGGGCCGAAACTGTGATACAGGATCATTGTTGTCACGCCAGTAAGCAACGAGAGGATGGAAATCGTGGCGAGTGTCGTTCTGCGGTTCATGGTTTTCTCCAGATGATTTTAGCCGTTCAATGGCCACCATCTGGCGCGGTAAACGTCACCCAAGTTTTTCAGGACGCTGCGTTTTTGTGACAAGTTGTTACAGAGAGGCTTTCAGGCAAAACTTGTTTCATCTTTTCCCGGCAGTCTCTTCACGATTGGGATAAGTGGAAAGTCATGCAAAACAGTCCTCATATACTCATCGTCGACGATCACCGCGAAATCCGCGAACTGGTCTCGCGCGCGCTCGTCAAGGAGGGTTTTCGCACCAGTGTCGCCGCCGACGGGCGGGCGATGCGAAAGGTCATGGTGGATGCTCACATTGACCTCATCATTCTCGACCTGATGCTGCCGGGGGAGGATGGCCTCTCGCTCTGTCGCGGGTTGCGCGCGCAATCGACGATCCCGATCATCATGCTGACGGCCAAGGGAGACGAGATAGACCGTGTTGTCGGCCTTGAACTCGGCGCTGACGACTATGTCTCGAAGCCTTTCGGCAGCCGTGAATTGATCGCCCGGATAAGGGCGGTGCTGCGCCGGAGCGAGAATGACGGGGTGGCAGATCAGACCCGGCGCGCCAGGCAATATTGTTTCGACCGCTGGCGCCTCGACACCGGTGCAAGAGAACTCCAGCGTGACGACGGGATTACGGTGCCGCTCAGCACCGGCGAGTTCGATCTTCTGCTTGTTTTGATAGAAAGGCCGGGACGGGTGCTGAGCCGCGATCAACTGCTGGATCTGGCCCGAGGACGGGCCGCCGGTTCGTTCGACCGCAGCATCGACACGCAGGTGAGCCGGCTGCGTAAAAAACTCGAGGTCGATCCCACCACGCCGAAAATTATCAAGACCGTCTGGGGCGGCGGTTATGTGTTTGCGCCAGAGGTAACGTCCGAATGAGGCGCCTGCTTCCACAGAGCCTGTTTGGCCAGACCCTGCTCGTGCTCCTGGCCGGTCTTCTGGCCTCTCATCTGATCGGCACATGGATATACAGCGCCGACCGCGGGCAGATCGTGCGCGCGGTCGGCGGTTTGGCGATAGCGCAACGGATCACCAATCTGACGCGGCTCGTGCGTGATGCGCCCACCGAATGGCGGGTCCGTATCGCGAAGGATTCCAGCGATGAGACATTTCAAGTCGCGCTTTCGGCGGAGCCGCCCCGGCCAGCCTTAACCGACAACGACACGCCGGCGGCAGAGGCACTGAAACAGCTGCTTGTCGAGCAGCTTGCTCTCAGCGGTGCCTCCGAGCCGTTGGTCTCTGCCTCCCGGCCGCGTGGCATGATGGTGGACATGGCGGAGCGAATGATGTCGCAGCACGGCATGGGCGAGAGTCCGATGATGTCCGGCTTCGGTAGTTTGGGTCCGTTCGCGGGATTTCGCGAATTGCAGGTTGCCATTCCGGTTGAGCAAGGACAGTGGCTGACCTTTAAAACGGTTCTGCCGGAAAGCGGCACGGCCTTTTCCCTGCGCTTCCTTGTGTCGATGGGTATCATGGCGGCGATCACGGTGCTGGTGTCGATCTGGGTCGTCCGCCGGGTCTCGGCACCGCTGACAGCGCTTTCAAAGGCGGCCCTGAGGCTGGGGGAAGACCTGAACGCGCCGCCGATGCCGGAGGTCGGAACGGTCGAGACCAGGCAGGCCGCACGCGCCTTCAATGCCATGCAGGCGCGCTTGCGTGGCATGATCAATGATCGCACCAGGATGCTGGCCGCCATCTCTCACGATTTCCGCACGCCGCTGACGCTATTGCGGCTGAGGGTCGAGAATGTCGAAGATGCGGCCGAGCGCGAGAAAATGCTCTCGACCATAGCCGACCTCAATAAAATGGTCGCAACGACACTGGAATTCGCAAGCGGCGCGACACAACAGCCGGTCCGTCGTCCGACGGACCTTGCGGCCCTGCTCGAGAGCATGGCGGATGATCTTTCCGATGCCGGCCTGCCGGTGGTGTGTATGGATGCCGCTCAACCGATCATCTACGCCTGCGACCCGGCAACGCTGAAACGCGCATTGACCAATCTGATCGACAATGCCGTGAAATATGGCGGCCACGCCGAGCTTGCAATCCATGAGGTGCCGCAGACGATCGAAATCACGATCGATGACGCAGGCCCCGGTATTCCCGAAGAGGAACTCACGCATGTTTTCGAGCCGCTTTACAGGCTGGAAAGCTCACGCAGCCGGGAAACAGGCGGAATGGGATTAGGACTTGCTATCGCCCTCTCCATCATTCGCGCCCATGGAGGGCAGCTCACACTGTCAAACCGGGCTGAAGGCGGGCTTCGGGCGCTGATCTGTTTTCCGCGAACCGAAGCAAGTTAGCCAGTTGAACTCGGACGCTCGGTGTCGCAACCGGGACGTTCAGTCACCGAGTGCCGCCCGGAGTCCCCACATGAAACCCGGCCTTACGGCGCTGATATGATCCGTGCCCTCCATGATCTTCGAGGAGATATTCAATCCCTCGTAGTCGCGTGAGCGAAGACGGGACTGGAACTTCTGCATGCCGACGACCATGTCGTTCGTCTTTCCCTTCCGCGCAGGATCGTGGCGAGACGTCTCAAGACCCCCGACATAGAAGACTACATGCGCGTTCAGTTGGTGGCGCCTTTTGGCGTAGTCGTCTTCGAGCCTGTAGATTGCTTCGTCGGCGAACCAAAAGGATGGGCTGCCGAGGATGTAGGTCTGGAAAAGCGAAGGTTCGGTCAAAAGGATATGGGCACCAAGCAGCCCTCCATAGGAATGTCCCCAGAAAATGCGGCGGCCGGATGCGAGCCGGTAGCGATCCTCGACATAATGCAGGACGACGTCGCGCAGGTAGTTTTGATAGGCGGCCGCGCCGCCATAAATCCTGCCGCTTCCCGGGAGCGTTACAGGCGTGTAGTCGCGACGGCGGCTGTCCTCAAGCGTCTCGCCGAGCGCATAGGAAAGGCCGATGACGACGGCCTCCTCGACTTGCCTGTTTTCTGCAAGCAGGCGGGCGTCGCAGCTCAACTTTGGAAAGGCGCGGCCGCCATCGGCGATGACTAAGAGGGGATAGTTTCTTTCTGGACGCTGCGAATAATCTGCGGGTAGACTGATATAGATTTCGTAGCGGCGGCCCGACGCGGGATCCGGTAGTTGCACGGTCAGGGCTTCACTTTTCGAACAAAGCGACTTCGCTTCGGATGGCGAGAAGAATGCGGGTGCTGCTGTCGTGACGAATGTCGCCATGAAAGCCAACGCCAATCTCCAGATCGATATGGATGTCATCTCTCGTCGCTCTGTTTATCGGCTCTTCTTCAATCGGGCGGCCTGCCAGACCAAAGGGACAAGAATGATCGCAACGGCGGGCAGGACGAGCCTGTTGATGCTGCCCCATCCCGAATTATAGAGAAGCGAGCCGGCGAAGAACGAAGCGCAGGCAACCGTTCCGAAGACCAGAAAATCGTTTGCGCCCTGTGCCTTGCCGCGCTCTGCCGGCGTATGGCAATCCGCGACCATGGCCGTGGCGCCGATGAAGCCGAAATTCCAGCCGATACCCAGCAGGATCAGCGAACCCCAGAAATGCGCGATGTCGAGACCGCCGAGCGCGATCAGGGCCGATATGCCAATCAATAGAAGGCCGACGGCTGCAACCCGCTCCTTGCCGAAACGGGCCATCAGACGACCGGTGAAGAAACTGGGCCCGAACATTGCCAGGACATGCCATTGGATGCCGAGGGCAGCGGAATCGACGGAATGACCGTGGCCCACCATCGCCATCGGGGCGGCGGTCATGACAAAGGTCATGAGCCCGTAAGACACGACACCTGTGGCCACGGCCAGCATATAGCGCGGTGAAAGCAGGATACCGGAGAGCGGACGGACGCCTGTCGTATCGGCCCGTATCAGTCCCGAAAGGGGCGGGTGGCGGAGGTATAGCAGGACCGGTATGGCAAGGCCGGCCAGCACCGCCTGACTGAGAAAACTGCCCGCGAAAGAATGACCCGGAAAAGCTTCGCGCGTCCAGATCACCAGTTGCGGTCCGATCACGGCCGCGATCAGGCCGCCGATCATCACACGGGAGATCGCCCTGTCGCGATCGGCGCCTGTGAGGCCGTCCGTAGCCGCGAAGCGGTAGCTCTGCACGTAGGAGCTATAAAAGCCGGCCAGGAAGGTGCCGATGCAAAAGAGCGTAAAGCTGGACTGGACGATGCCTGCCGTCGCCACCAGACCGGCTGCGATGCCAAGGATTGCTCCAAGGAGATAACCCGCCCTGCGGCCGAACCGGAGCATCATGGCTGCCGCCGGAAGCGTTCCGACAGCAAGCCCGAGATTGAGCAGACTGACCGGCAGGGTGGCGGCAGCCGGGTTTGAGGCCAGTTGCTGACCGACCAGTCCTCCCAGTGAAATGACGATGGGAGAGTTGGCCCCGCCAAGGGATTGCGCCGCCGTCAATATCCAGACGTTTCTTGAGGCAATGGTCTTGTATTCCGATGAACCCGCGTCCTCGCAGGGTGTCGGTTTGACGATGTTCATTCGTCATATTCCTTCAGATCGAGCTATTCATATGTGGCGGCAGTCGATGCGCCTACTCCGGCATGCGCAACACGTCAGGATGCAGGAGAGGGCCTTGCTTCAGCCATATCCGCACGCCATCGGCACCGGTGGTGACGTCCATATCCGCTCCGGCCGGCAATCGCCCCCAGCATTCGCAGGACAGTATTTCTCCGTCCCGGATCATGCTCCCCGAAATGACGAGAAATTCCAGCCCGGAAGGGTTTTCGACGCGGATCTGTGTGTTCCGACGCCATTCTTCGATAAAGACGCGCTCATGCCCATCATCGAACAGGAGCTGCGAGGATATGCCGCCGCTGCGCGCCGCGCCTTGAACAGCGTCTCCTACCCGTTTGACGATCTGCACGTCATCGCCTTCACGAAATTGCCAGAGGCGAACGAAAATCGTGCAGCCTTTGATGGATGCCGGCACATGGGACGTGCCCGGCGGGTTGCGGAAATAGGTGCCGGCCGGGTAGTCGCCGTGTTCATCCTGAAATACGCCTTCGAGAACCAATATTTCCTCGCCGCCGGCATGGACATGGCGCGGAAAGGCGCTGCCCGGCGCATAACGTACAATCGACGTTGCTCGCGCCACCTCCGCTCCGACGCGATATAACATCCGTCGATCAACGCCGGCTGCCGGGCTCGGAATCCAGTCGAGCCTCGATGCGTGGACGATGACGGGGACGCTCAGGTCTTCATTGATCAGCATCGGCCCGATCTCCCATGGTCAACACCATCCGGAACTGGACATCGCCGGATCTCATGCGTTCCACCGCCTCGGAAGCGCGCTCCAGCGGCATGGTTTCGATCATCGGCCGAATTCCGGTCAGGACGCTGAAATCCAGCGTCTTTTCGTTTTCGAAGGGAGAGCCGGTGATCGAGCCGATCACTCCGCGCTCGCCGCCGACGAGGAAGCCGGTGGAAACGGGAAGGGGATCCTTGCCGATACCGAGCATGACAAGAAGCCCGCCGGGAGCCACCGAGGACATGAGATCGGCGACCGCTGTAACATTGCCGATCGTTGTCAGGATCGCCTTTGCGCCGCCCATCCCGCGGAGGATGTCGACCGCGCTTTCGGCATTTGTATCGATGTATCGGTGGGCGCCAAGGCTGAGCGCGACCTCGGCTATATCCGCACCGCGGCCAATGGCGATGACACGAAATCCCATCTTCCGGGCATATTGCAACGCCATATGACCGAGGCCGCCAATGCCGAGGACGACCACCGTATCGCCTGCTTCTGCGCCGCTTTTCTTGAGCGCATTGAAGGTGGCGATGCCGGCGCAAAGGATGGGGGCCGCTTCCTCCGACGAAAGATCGTCGGGGATCGATACAAGCCCGGTTGCCCTGGCCGTCATCATTTCCGCATAGCCGCCATCCCTTGACGATCCCAATACGGGCTGGTTGCGGCAGAGATTGAAGCGGCCGCGCCGGCATTGGTCGCATTCGTTGCAATGGCCGCCGAGACGGCCGACACCCACGCGCTGGCCGATTTTCCAGATCGCCGGCGTATCGGCGCCGAGAGCGACGATCCGTCCGACGACTTCATGACCCGGCACCCGGGGCGGCTGAAGTGCCGGGTCGGCGCGATCGATGTCGCCGGCATCGGCGCCGCAGATGCCGCAGGCTTCCACGGCGATCAACACTTCGCCGGCCGGCGGTAAGGGCGTCGGCCGCTCGACAATTTCGAGCTTTCCGGGGCTGGAGATCTGCACGGCCTTATAGGTGGATTTCATGCGCTATTGCCCTTTCGGTGAGGCAGGTTCAATGACATCTGAGTTGCAGCGAATAAGGTCTGCCGCGGCCCGCTCGCCTGCTTCAATGGCTCCCGCCAGATAGCCGGGCGAATTGGCTGCGGTTTCACTGCCGGAGAGGGTAATCCACCCGCTCCAGTCCGCATCGACCCAGTCATGTTGGCCGCCGGCGGGATGTCCTGCGGCCGTCAGGTCAAGCTCCGTCGCGGTCAGGGTGTCGATGGCCCAGTCCTTGTAAAGCGTGGCAACCGGATGGAGGGCTTCCGCACCGAATATCTGGCCGAGCTGGGCCACGGACGCGGCAAGCAGGGCATTTTCATTGAGTTGCATCCGGCTCCGGGCGGGAATGCCGACAAATCCGAAAAGCGCAGCCTTGCCGGACGCCGTCGTCGCATCGTGGATTTCAACCAACGGTCCGGCCATGCTTTGCGCAGCACCTGACAAGCCCGCTTCGCGCCAGAACGGCCGCTCGTAAACGGCGAAAAACTTCGCATGCGGGGCCATCCAGGTCGGTGTGGCTCGCCACAGGGCGCGTGTCGCGTTCCGGGGGGGTAGCGAGAATTCCACCGTGGCCTCAAGGAGACGCGGCGGCAATGCGAAGACGACATGCGTGGCTTCGATTGTTTCGACACCTGATGCCGTCGAAACTGTCACGGCAAGGCCGGCCTGTGTGCGGGCGAGATTGGTAACCCGGGATTCGAGGTGCAGGCAATCCTGCGGGAGACGAGCGGCCAGCGCCGAGACCATGGCGCCGGTGCCGCCCGCCAGCCGCATCGATGAAGGTTGATGGCGAAATGAAGGATAGCGCTCCGGCATTCCGCCTTGCGAGCGCTGGAAAAGCATCAAGCCATCGGTGTGTTGCGGAATGAATGTCAGCCCTAGTTCATCGACAAGAGGCAAAATCTCCGGCGTCATATCCGGCCAGAACCAGGACGGTCCAAGATCGAGGCCATCATCCGACGCGTGGTTGTCCTCTCCCGCCGACAGGATGCGGCCGCCGAGACGGCTGCGGGCCTCGATCAGGCAAATAGGCAGGCCCGCCTGATGCAGCCTGTAGGCTGTCACCAGGCCGGAGAGCCCGCCGCCGACAATGAGTACGTGTTTGGTGCCGATAGGGATCATCTGATTGCTGGAACCTGAAGTGAGCACTCCGCCGGCCCTCAGGCAACCTCGTAGATGCGGATTTCAGGTGCCGCCACAAGCAGGGGCTTCAATCCGGTCACGACATCGTCGTTGAACATTGCGCTTTCGAGATAGGCTTTCGCATGGTCGCTCGTGTCGAAGCCGTGCAGGACCTGAACGTCATCCGGACGGATCAACAACTCCTTGGATGTGGCTCCGGCGATCTCGGACAGGAACGATTGCTTGTATTTCTGATAGATGTTCGCCGCAGCGGCGCGGTCGCTTTCCTTGATTTGAAGCGTAATTTCGAGGTAGGCCATGATTTCCCTTTCGGTTCACGCACGGCCATCGGCCGTCAGCAATTTGCATGCGCAAACTTCAACGGAAGTCGCCTCTTGGACAAATGAGACTTTCTTCGCCGCGGGAAAGAAAAACTATCTCACGATAGGAAGCGTGCCTGCGCTTCATCGAATAGCCAATCGCGGAAGGCTTTCAGTTTAGGCAGCGCGGCATATTCTGTTCGGTAGACAACATAATAGGCCAGTTTCGAGGCAACCCGGACATCGGGAAAAAGCCTCCGAAGCCGGCCGGCGGCGAGATCGTCATGGGCGAGAATGCTTCTCGCCAGGGCGATACCTCGTCCCTCTATCGCGGCCTGCAGCACAGCGGCCGAGTTGTTGATCCTCATGCCCCGTTGTGGCGGTGGCCCGGCGACGCCCGCAGCCTCCAGCCAAGCCGGCCAGCCAATGAAACCCACCGAAGGGTCAACGGACAGATCATGAATGAGAGGCGCGTTTTGGAGGTCCTGTGGTGACGCCAGATCATGTGCGGTGTGAAAACCGGGCGAACAAACGGGAAAAACATCCTCGTCCATCAGTTTCTCGGCGATAAGCTCCGGCCATATACCGTCGCCGTAGCGCACGCCGATATCGAGGCCCTGCGCCTTGAAATCGGCAAGTTTCAGGCTCGTCTCGATCCGGATATCCGTGTCCGGGCATCTAGCCTGAAAACGGTCGATCCGAGGCATCAGCCATTTGGCCGCAAAGGCGGGACTGACGGTGACATTGAGGATGCCGCTCGTCGTTGATTCGTGCAGGCGCTGCAGCCCGATGCCCAGCCTGTCGAGACCGGCGCGAATGTCCGGAAGCGCATTTTCCGCCGGCTCCGTCAGCTTCAGCCGGGTTTTGCCCGAGGTGCTGCGATGGAATAGTGGCATGCCGAGCCACTCTTCCAGTCCGCGTACAAGTTGACCGACCGCCGCCGCGGTGACGTTGAGTTCCTCTGCCGCCGCGGAAAAACTGCCATGCCGGGCGCTTGCCTCGAAGGCGCGCAGCGCATTGAGATAGACCGGCGCTTTCTTCTGCATGGCGGACTTTCCTCCCTGGCCGTCGCATGTTCTCATACGAGAGCAGCGCTGCCATTCTCGAATATTGACGGGTTCTCCAGAACGTTTGCGATCAGCATCGCGCCTTCCAGCGTCGCCAGCGCATGAAACGCCTTGTCCCTGCCGAGGCCGGCGGCCTCTAGTTTTTCGATGCCCAGCAGGAAGAAACGTTTCACTTCCATCCGCACCTCTTCCGGCAGGTCGTGTGCGGTCGCCGCCAGCGTGCCGCACAGGCACATGCGCCCGTCACGCCGCAAAGCGGTGAAAAAGGTCCGCTTCCAGGCTTCGATGGCACCCGTTCCCCGATCGATCTCGGCGTCCACGGCAGCCATGAAACGGTCCGTGTAACGTTTGGCCACAGCCGCGGCGAGCTTCTCCTTCGCCGGAAAATGGTAATGGACGGAAGAGGCTTTCACGCCGACATCTGCGGCCACGTCCCTGAAGCTGAAACCGCTGTAGCCGCCGCTTCGAATTCGTCTCTCCGCAGCATCCAGAATTGCAGCTGTCGTGTCGGTCATTTTCAAAATCCTCTCTATCTAATGTTAGATAGGGCTTGCATCCGCGAAACGCAATCCATAAGTAGGTTGCCTATCTAACGTTAGATAGACAATAAGGAGACAGAGAATGCGTTTTGAAAACAAGGTAATTGCGATCACCGGCGGCGGCTCAGGCATTGGCAAGGAAGCTGCGGCCCGATTCCTGGCGGAGGGCGCAAAGGTCGCCATCAATGGTCGCGATCTGGCAAAACTGGAGGCTGCCGCGAAGGAGATCGATCCGAGCGGGCAGAATGTCGTCGTGTCTGCAGGTGACATCGCAAAGCCGGAGACCGGTGCCGTGCTCGTTGATACCGCGGTTTCGACGTTCGGCAAGCTCGATATTCTGGTGAACAATGCGGGGGTCTTTAATCCGAAACCGTTCCTTGAACTGACCGAGACGGATTATGACTGGTATCTGGACACGATCCTGAAGGGCAAGTTCTTCACGGCACAGGCTGCCGCGAAGGCGATGAAGGACAAGGGTGGAGCGATCGTCCAGACCGGTTCCCTATGGGCGATCCAGGCGATTGGCGCGACGCCATCGGCAGCCTATTCCGCAGCCAATGCCGGCGTCCACGCCATGGTTCGCAACCTTGCCATAGAGCTTGCGCCCTATAATATCCGCATCAATGCCGTCGCTCCGGCCGTTGTCGAAACGCCGGTCTACAACACCTTCCTGTCGGACGATCAGGTCAAACAGGTTCTGCCGACCTTTAATGCCTTTCATCCGCTCGGTCGTAATGGCCAGCCGCGCGACGTCGCCGAAGCGATCCTTTTCCTGGCCTCCGAACAGGCATCATGGATCACCGGCACGATCCTCCCCGTAGACGGCGGCGTCACCGCCGGCCGCCAGTAGGAGGCTTTCATGAGCAACATGCAGGACTGGAATTCATACCGCGACGCCCTGATCGGCCGCGTCGGCGATTTCGCAAAGCTCAGCCCCGATGTTCTTCGCGGGTTGAACATCATGGAAGCCAGCGGCAACAAGACCGGTAAGCTTGAGCCGAAGATGCACGAGATCATTGCTCTGGCGGTTGCGGTCACGACCCGCTGCGACGGATGCATCGCCGTTCATGCCAAGAAGGCCATCGAACTGGGCGCCAGCGAAGAAGAGATCGCCGAGGCCCTCGGCGTGGCTATCTCGCTTAATGCCGGCGCTGCGCTGACCTATACGGCTCGCGTGTTCGATGCGATCAAAAGCCTGCCGGGCAAGTGATGTAAGTCCCGATCAGCGCGAGACATGCGCTCGCGCTGATCGGGCATGTAGCTGGGATTATTTCTCGAATTCCCAATTGTTTCGGACGCGGGACCATTTCAAGTGCTGAAGCCTGCGGCATGCCCGCAACGGTTTCTGAAAATGATTGCGGGCGTGCCTTCGAAACCAGACGCCGTCATGAGGCTCGCACCTTCGATGGCCATGATGCTGTCGTCGCCAGAAATGCTGCCTCACCTCGCTGGATCCCGACATCCGGATGATCATAAGGAACCTACAGACGACGGTCGCAACAGGGATGGCCGGCACACCTATTTATCCTGTCCACGGCACGAACAATCTAATCCTGGTCGGCAACACGGTCCCGACCGGCTACAGCCTTTTTTGGGATCAGGATATCAGTTGCCCACGGGTGATTTCGGTCGCTGCCTACGGAAGCCCTTGGTTCCTGTGTTAGCCCACTTTTCCCATCGGCAGTCGCAGGTTCATACCGATCATGATCATCCTGACAGCATCCTCCGCTGCGCGGGCCAGAAGCTTGGGTGCCAGTGATATTGCATCCTCAAGGGAGCATGGCCGGGTCAATATCGAGGCGAAAGCATCGATCCCGCACTCGAAATTGAGCCTCACTCCCTTGCCGATCGTACCTGCGAGGGCAACGACGGGAACGCCGGCTTCCTTGGCCCGACGGGCGATTTCGGCAGGAACCTTGCCGAAGGGGGTCTGGCCATCAAGGCTTCCTTCTGCGGTGATCACGAGGTCGGCGTTGCGCAGATAGTCGTCGACATCGAGATATTGCATGACGATATCGTAGCGGGGATGAAGCTTGCCGCAGAGCAGGCCGAGGACTGCCGCACCCAGGCCACCGGATGCGCCGGCACCTGGTGCAGAGCCGACATCAATATCTGTGGTGTCCTTGATGCGGGCGGCATAGATTTCCATCGCCGCAGCGAGCTCTTCCACCTGTTCCGGCGTCGCGCCTTTCTGTGGGCCAAAAATGCGGGCGACACCACGTTCTCCGAGAAGCTGGTTGTGCCAGTTCACAGCGGCATCAATGCGCACCCCGGACAGGCGCGGATCGCGGTTGCCGAGATCGATGCGGTCCAGTTTTGTCAATGCCGCGCCGCCGCGATCAAGATCGCGGCCGGCGGCGTCGAGCAGTCGAACGCCCAGTGCCTGCGCCATGCCGGCACCACCGTCATTGATGCCGCTGTCGCCGCAGCCGAGCAATATTCGTCTTGCGCCACGGTCGAGCGCGGCGCGCACGAGTTCGCCGACCCCATAGCTGGTGGTCAGGCAGGGGTTGCGGCGATCGCGCGGAACAAGGCTGAGGCCGGCGGCCGCGGCCATTTCGATGACCGCCGTCGGCTCGGCGCATCCGCCGAGAAACCCGACAAAGGCCGGGACGGGTTGCCCAAGCGGGCCGGTCACCGTCACCGGGTGGATGGTGCCATTGGTGGCGCCGATCAATGCCCGGGTAAAACCTTCGCCGCCGTCGGCCATGGGCGCCTTGACCACAACAGAGCCGGGGAATGCGCGCAGAACACCTTTTTCAATGCAGTCGGCGGCCTGTTCGGCTGACAGGCTTTCCTTGAAACCAGAGGGGGCAACTACAACGCGGAAGGGCATGGGACGATCCTTTCATGACAGTTATGTGACATTGGGGAAACGTGCTGGCCCGATGCTTATTCCGGTGATTGAAAAATTTAGTCGGATAAATAATAAAAGGCCGCATGTCGCGGCCTTTTATTTGTTGCAAGTCACTGTTTGTGTTAGTTTTTCCGTAAAATTTCCTGCGTCGGCCAAAGAAATGTGGCCGAGAGGATGAGTAGAAATATGAAGGGTGGCAGGAGGAAGTAACCAAGCTTGCGCAGGTCGGCTTGCGTGAATGCCGCGGGCTCCAGGCCACCGAACAGGACCACCGGTTTTGCCGATACCATTGTCATCTGGCAAAAGCCGCTTGCCAGTGTCACCGCCATCACAAGCACGGCCGGTTCCACGCCAAGGCCGGACAAAGGCAGCGCAAAGGCGGGAATGAGAACCGTTACCCGTGCCGTGCGCGAGGTGATCACCAGATGGGAAATGGCGGCGACGATCACGGCAAACGAGATGATGATGACCGGTGCGGTGATCATGCTTAGGCGGAAAACGGCCACCAGCCGGTCGGCCAGCATCTGCGCCGTTCCCGTCTCGATCAGCGCTTCGCCGATGACGAGGGTGCCCGCCATGAAAAGAAGCAGGTTCCACTCGACGGTTTTCAAGGCCGCCTTCAACGTCATGCCGGAGACGTTCGGTGTGCAGAGTACAAGGGCTGCCACCATGCCGGTCAGTGCCATCCCGATACCGTGAATGGATTGGGTGGAAAACATCAGGACGGTAAGGCAGACCACCCCCGCGACGACGACCTGTTCTCTGGAGAAGGGGAGGGTACGTGTCAGCCCCGCTTTGCTGTCCGGGGCCATGTCGCGTTCCTCTCTGGTGAGAAACACATGCAGCAGGATGGCGCAGGCGAACAGGCAGGTGATGAGCGAAAACGGGCCGGCCAGCACTAGCCAGCCAATGAAATCCGGTTGAGTTCCGGTGAGGCGGAACAAAAAACCGGCGGCGATCAGATGCGCTCCGGCCCCGATCAGGGATGCGCCGGCCGACAGGAGGATGATCGTGGGAAAGAGCAGGCCGAGGGCGCGCGAGATCCGGCTGTTGCCGATTGCGCTCGAGAGCCCGAGATAGACCGGCATGAGGATCGCGGCCCGGGCTGAAGTTGAGGGAATGACGAAAGCAGTCGCGAAGGTCAGAAATGTCAGCATCCAGAACATGGAGCGTATGCTGCGCATTTTCGGCATCAGACGCACCGTCACCTGCTCGATGAGACCCACATTCCTCAATACGCCGGCAATCACGAAGGCAGACAGAAGAAGCCAGATGATGTCATTGCCGAGCGACTGGTAAACCAAATCTTCCGGTATGGCGCCGACGACGGCAAGGGCGATGGCTCCGGTCAGGGCAACCGGCGTTTCGGGTAGTTCCAGCACCGTCCATGCGGTGATGGCCGAGAAGAAGATGAACAGCGTTGCCCGCATCGGCATTGTCAGGCCGTCGATTGCAAGGAAGATCAGCACGGCAGCGAAGACAGTCAGCAGCGCTGCGACGATCTGTCTGAGGCGCCGGATGGAAACGGTTGTCTCGGTTACGGCGACTGTCGCCAGTTCTTTCTTTGGATTTGCCGTGGGCAAGGACATGAGGTGCGCCACCACTCGGCCTCCTTTGAATTGCGCCGTCATCAGAGGGCGGTTTCGGATCGGGAGGCCGCCGGGCGGCTCAAAACTCCCCGTGTGGGAATATGAACGTTCGATGACGGTGGTTATTCCCAGCCAAAGTGAGTTTTTAAATGCAGGGTGGTCCGGGGAAATTGTCACTCCACGGAATAAAGCCGCGGCAGTCGCGTTCATCGGCATGTACCGACACCAGACATGGAAGGAGAAAAGCCATGAGTTCGATTTTTGCCGCAGGCGCGGCGGCGCTACTTGCCACGGTGACCCTCACAGTTGCGGCATCTTCGGCGCATACCACGCCGATGCCGCCGCAGCTTACCGTGCGCTCACACATCGTCCTGGTGGATGATGACAATGATGACGACGATGATCGTCGTTACAGTCGCCGCTATCGTGGTGACAATGATGGATGGCGGGGGTTCCGTGATGGTTCCTCCGATGACGACGACGACGATGATGACGACGATTGATATCCCGCATCAAAATCTAATGTTCATGCCCGGCCTTGTGCCGGGCATTTTCATTGCGGGCGCGTATGAACGAGGCCAGACGATAAACGACACCGGCGAACTCAGCTTTGGCACAAGGATCGTGCGTTCAGCAGGCCCCAGCCGAAAATCGCGTCCTTGCCCGGTGCACCCATGTCGCTTGCCGAGCGTGCCAGCGCATCCGCCAGATCGTTCGGCCGCATGTCCGGATTTGCGCCCAGCAGCAGCGAGGCCGCGGCCGTCACAAAAGGCGCGGCGAAAGATGTGCCACTCTTCTGTCTGCCGCCAGAGATGGAGGCGGCGGTCCATACGCCGACGCCAGGCGCGGCAATGTCGACATAATCACCGCGAACGGCGCGCCGATAGGGCTTCATGCTTCTGTCCACGGCCGTCACGGCGATGACATCCGCATAGGCCGCGGGATAGACCGGCTTGGCGTTCGGGCCTTCATTGCCGGCTGCGGCGATCAGGATCGTGCCTTTGTCGATTGTCGCGCGCACCGCCTTTTCGAGCAGCGCGTTCGCCGGTCCGCTCAGACTGAGGTTGACGATCCGGATTTTTCTCTCGGCCAGCACGTCAATTGCCCGGATGAGATCGTATGTTTCGGCAATATCGGCCGTTCTGCGATATCGCTGGAAGGCATCTATCGCCACAAGGCGGCCGGACGGGAGGAGGCCGGGCGCTCGGCTGCCCGCAGCCCCGACCAGAAGGGCGGCAACCGCGGTTCCATGCTGTTCGCCCGAGGGCGATCTCGCATCATCGCCCAGTTGCACGACCTCGATCGTGGCCTCGGCAAGCGATGCGTGCCCGGCGTTTATGGCGGTGTCGATGAGGCCGATCGGCAATGGCGCGGCACAGCTCGGCGTTTGATCCTGACTGCCATCGAGAGGCCAGCCGACCATATGCCTGACGAGCCTGCAGCCATCACCCGAACAGGAGGAGGCTTCCTTCTGTTCGGGCCGATAGAAATGATTGAAATCCACGGATGCGGCGGGAGCTGCGGCGATGACGGCCTGTCGTGCGGTCTCCAGCGTCATGCCCCGTGGTATCGTCAGCTTGACCAACTCGCTGCCGGTTAGCGCAACGTTTATTCGCTCATCGGCGACAAACCCTTGCTGCGCCAGATTTGCAATCGATGTCTCGTCGAGACCGAGTGCCAGGATTTCGCTGGGCGCACGATCCGGAACGGTCACGGCCCTTCGGGGCGGCGGCCTGCGTTCCGCCCGCTGGAATGGCCAGCCGAAAAGCGAGCGCAGATCGCCGCGCGGACGCCGGTCGTCACTGCCGCGGTTTCCTCCGCCGGAAAAGCCGCCATACCCGCTACCGTCACCATCGTCGTCATCGCTGCCGCCATCGTCATCATCGTCGGCGAGTGCTGCCGCAATACCGGGGACCACGCCCGCCGATTGCAGCAGCGGTAGCCCGGTCACTGAACCGGCGGCGATGAGGATAATGGTGCAAAACCCGAAACGAAACGGTGCAATCTTCGACAAAAGACTATCTCCGGTAGAAAATACGCTCGAAAGATTCCGAACATGTATGGGAATGTTACCTCAGGTAGACGTTTGTCTCGACAGATTATTCCGTTCCGTGCCAAACAAATCGCATGACGAATGAAATGCCCACAGTGCCGCAGAGGCTGGTCGAGTTCCTGCCCAATCTGCGTCGATTTGCGATTTCGCTCTGCCATTCACGCGAATTGGCCGATGATCTCGTGCAGGCCGCTTGCGAGCGGGCAATCGTTGCTGCCGACAGTTTTGTGCCCGATACCCGTTTCGATGCCTGGATGTTTCGTATCCTGCGCAATCTCTGGATCGATCATCTTCGCCGCGCCCGGACCGCTGGTCCGCAGGAGGAGATCGAGAAGGCCTATGATGTATCGGTGCCTTCGGGAGAGGCGGCGGCGCATGCCCGCATGGAGCTGATGGAGGTGGCAACGGCCTTGCAGAAACTGCCGGAAGAACAGCGCGAAGTGCTGGTTCTCGTCTGTATCGAGGAGCTGAGTTACCGCGATACGGCCGATGTTCTCGCCATTCCCATCGGCACGGTCATGAGCCGGCTGGCGCGGGCGCGCAAACATCTGGCGGAACTGACAGGAATAAGTCTCGGGGAGAAACGTTCGTCCGATACGAAAGGCGGCGTGGCATGATTATGGAACATTTTGACGACGAGACATTGATGGCATTTGCCGATGGCGAACTCGACGAGGCAACCAGCTTTCGTCTGGAAAAGGCGCTCGAAAGCGATGAAGCGCTCGCCGAACGCCTCGCCGTTTTTCTCGACACGCGGACGGCGCTTGCCGCCACCATGAAGCCGCTGATCGACGAACCGGTGCCGGACGCGCTCGCCGCATCGGTGCGCCGCATGGTCGAAAAGGCCGAAGTCGACGCTTCCCGTTCGGAAGACGACAACGTCATCGCTTTCCATAAACGGGAAAAGCCGGAGATACCTCGTCGGGGACAGCGCTGGTTGATGCCTGTTGCGGCATCCATACTTGCTGTCATTACCGGCATCGGCGGCTTCATGGCGGGGCGTGGAAGTATCGAGCCCGGCCTGTCTCTCGAGCACACATTATCTGCCGCACTCGATCGCCAGCCGTCCGGCAGTGATACCGCACTCGGCCAGTCCGAAGCGCTCCGCATTGTCTCAAGCTTTGTCGATGGCCGGGGCGAACTCTGCCGGGAATACGAATTGAAACGGCAGCAAGACAGCACGACGGCCATTGCGTGCAGATCGGGCAACACGTGGATAACGCGTCTCGCACTGTCATCCCCCCGGGCCGACGGTTATGTTCCGGCGTCCTCCCAGGAAACGATCGACGCCTATCTGGCATCGATTGAAGCCGGCGGGCCACTTTCGGCTGCGGAAGAACAACGCCTGCTCGCGCGCAAGGCCGAATGACTTTTGCCTCATGGCGGATCGGTTTCGATCCGTGTCATGATTTTCGACGAGCAGCCGTTGCCGTTTCGATACCTGGAGCGAGGTGGCTGTCGAACCAGGTGATCATGTCGCGAACTTTGCCTTCGGCAGGCCTGATGTTACCCGCGTTCACCAGTTCAGCCGCCGCTTGGGACATCGCCAGCAGAATCCGTGCGGTTTCCGGTACATATGGCAGGTCAGCCCCTGCTTCGTGGCGTTCGCGTATAATCTGATAACGAAGGCTCTCGGGATAGGTCCATGCGCTCACGAGCATATCATGAACGCTAACCTGCTGGCCGCCGATATCGATCGTGGCATCGCGGTCGGTTTCAACATATCCTGATGCCTCAATGCGCTCGCAGGCATTGAGTGCTGCATTCATCATATTCCTGATTACATCCCAGTCCGTCTTCATGTCACTCTCCCTCGCGACTGCGCCGACTGTACGACAATATGTTGATGGTCTACCCAAACGCCACGGATGACGCTCGAAAAATGCAAGGCGATGCCGCAAGTCTTGGTGATGGACCGCGCCAGGCGCGATCCATCGTCGCAATTGTGCTTCACCGTTCCCGATAGAAGATCATCCCGCCATGGTGCAGGACATCGTTTATGAACTCTCCATCCGCGGTAAAGCCGGTGTCGTCCCAGTAGTTGATGTGATTGCCGGTCACAACGTAGCGGCCCTGATAGGCACTTTTACGGTTGCCGCGGGCTTCATCATAGCGCCCATTGGCCAAAAGCTCCTGACGGATGTGGCCGTCACCCGTTACCCACATTCCGACATAGGGATGAACTTGCGGCGAAGCGGAGTCGGCGCGGGTTTCTGTTCCTGTAAGGATGGCCAGGGCGGCGGCCATGGGTATCGTCATGTGTTTCATCTGTCTTCTCCTCAGGCGGCAGCTGTCGGGCGAATGACGATCTCGTTCAGATCGACGTCATCCGGCTGTTCGATTGCGAAACGCACCGCGCGACCGATGGCATCGGGCTTCAGCGCGATGGCGCGATAGGTCTTCATGGCTTCCGCGGCTGCGGGATCGGTGATTGTTTCGGCCAGTTCGCTTTCCACCACGCCGGGGTGGATGCAGGTGACACGCAGATCCGGCCGTTCCTGCCGCAAACCCTCCGAAATTGCCCTCACGGCATACTTCGTGGCGCAGTAGACGGCGGCGGTTGGCACCACCGACAACGCGCCGATGGACGCGATATTGACGATGTGGCCGGAGCCGCGCGACGTCATTTCCGGCAGAACGGCGGCGATGCCGTGCAGCACGCCCTTGATATTGACGTCCACCATGCGGTCCCATTCATCGACCTTCATCGAGGCCATCAGGGAAAGCGGCATCACGCCGGCATTGTTGATCATGACATCGACGCGGCCAAAGACTTCGCGGGCCTTATCGGCAAAGTGCGCCACGTCCGCGCGGTCAGTGACATCAAGCCGGGTGACTGCCACATGGCCGTTGCCCGCTTCCCGGATTTCCTGTGCCAGCTCCTCCAGCCGCTCCGTGCGGCGGGCGCCGAGCATGAGCTTCGCACCCGCCCTGCCAAGTTCGCGCGCAATACCCGCGCCAATGCCGCTGGATGCTCCTGTTATGAGAACAACCTTGTTCATGGGTCTTTCCTTCCTGTTTGAAACCGCTGCTCTATTGCGGTTACTCGAAAGATAGACAGGTGCTATTGTTGAGATAAGATACCTATTGGTTTCCATTATGGTAAGGATTTCTAACCAATGACGCCTGATCTGAACGCTCTTTCGGTCTTTGCGCTGGTGGCGGAGCTGAAGAGTTTTCGTGCCGCTGCCGACCGCATGGGGGTGTCACGTTCCGCCGTCAGCCAGACAATTCGGCGGCTGGAGGAAATGCTCGGCCTGGCGCTGGTGTTACGCACCACCCGCAGTGTCAGTCTCACGGAGGCGGGTGAGGGCCTTTATGCCAATATTGCTCCCGCCATAACCGAGATGCTGGCGGCGGTGGAACAGGCCGGCGAATTGCGCGAGAGGCCGAACGGGCTGTTGCGGCTCGCCGTTTCCTCCATTGCCGAAGGCTTCCTGTCCGGCCCGCTTCTCGCGGGTTTCACGGCCAACTATCCGGACGTCCATATCGATGTCGTGGTAACCGATGAGGAGTTCGACATTGTTGCCGAAGGATATGACGCGGCAGTGCGGCTGGGCGAGGTGATCGATGAGGACATGATCATCGTGCCCATATCCGGGGATGTGCGGCAGCTGGCCGTCTGTTCACCCGATTATCTCGGGCGAAACGGCAAGCCTTCCCATCCGAAGGAACTGGCCCGTCATCGCTGCATAGGCTGGCGACCGGCCCCACGCAGCGCACCCTATCGCTGGGAATTTGCGGAAGCAGGGCGCGAATTCAGCGTCGCCGTCGCACCTGAAATCACGACCAATGACATGGCGTTGATGATCCGGTTGTCCGTGGCGGGGGCAGGGATCACCTTCGGCATCGAAGATACATTCCGCGGCTGGATCGATCGTGGAGAACTGGTGCCGCTGCTGGAAGATTACTCGCCTTACTTCCCCGGCTTCTATCTCTATTATCCCAGCAGGCGCAATCTGGCGCCCAAACTCCGGGCGCTGATCGACCACGTCAAGACATTCAGGCAATCCGCACGATCATCCTGATCCGGGCACCCTTGTGCCAGATGCCCGGTGTTTGGAGTGCGCCTTTACCGCAGAACCGAGGAAAGAAATTCGCGGGTTCGCTCTTCCTTCGGTTCGCCGAAAATTTCCTCCGGCGTTCCCTGTTCACAGATACGGCCTTTGTCGAAAAAGCAGACGCGATCGGACACC
Source organism: Rhizobium sp. UGM030330-04 (assembly GCF_003208455.1). Classification (NCBI taxonomy): domain Bacteria; kingdom Pseudomonadati; phylum Pseudomonadota; class Alphaproteobacteria; order Hyphomicrobiales; family Rhizobiaceae; genus Rhizobium; species Rhizobium sp. UGM030330-04. The sequence continues at coordinate 230,302 of NZ_QKML01000008.1, read as the reverse complement.
TCCCGGGCAAAGCGCATCTCATGGGTGACGAGGAGCATCGTCAGATCATGTTCGTGCGCCAGACCGCGGATGACGGAGAGCACTTCGCCGACCAGCTGTGGGTCGAGTGCCGAGGTCGGCTCATCGAAAAGCAGGACACGCGGGCGCATGGCAAGCGAGCGGGCAATGGCGACACGCTGCTGCTGGCCGCCGGAAAGCTGCACCGGATAATGATCCTTCTTGTCCGCCAGCCCCACCATTTTCAGCAATTCGATTGCACGCGCCTCAGCCTCTCCCCGAGCGATGCCCAGCACCCGCACCGGCGCTTCCACGATGTTGCGAAGCACGGTCATATGGGGAAAGAGATTGAAGCTCTGGAAAACCATGCCGACATGGTTCCTAATCTGGCGCAGATGTTTTTCAGAGGCTTTGAACGGGCCTTTGGCTCCTTCTTCATGGTAGGACATATCCGCCAGCGTCAATTTTCCCTCCTGGAACGGTTCCAGCGTCATGAGAATGCGCAGAACCGTCGACTTGCCGGAGCCGGAGGGACCGATGAGGGTGACTTTTTCGCCCTTTGAGACGCTGAAATTGAACTGATCGAGCACCGTCAGAATGCCGAAGCGTTTCGTGACATCGGAAAATTCGATCAGCGGCTGGTTGGTATTGTTGGTCATCGCAAGGGTATTCCTGCTTTCGGAAGCGCCCTTTGCAGGCGGCTGAGGCCTGCCGAGCAGATTATGGTCAGAAGGAGGAAGATCAGGCCGACAAGCGTCAGCGGCACCAGATATTCGAAGGTGCGCTCGCCGATCATGTTGGCAAGGCCCATCATTTCCAGAACCGTGACGACGGAAAGCACCGGCGTTTCCTTGATCATGGCGACGAGATAGTTGCCCATGGCCGGAACGATGCGTGGAATGGCCTGCGGGATGATGATATCCCTGTAGGTCTGCATGCGTGTGAGATTGAGCGCAGTCGCCGCTTCCCACTGGCCATGATGCACCGCCTCGATACCGCCGCGATAGACCTCGGACGTATAGGCGGCATATTGCAGGCCGAGCGCCAGCGCGCCGGTGAGAAACGCCGGCAGGACAATGCCGAAATCCGGCAGCACGTAATAGAGAAAGAACAGCTGCACCAGAAGCGGCGTATCGCGCAGGAATTCGACAATCAGCGCGGTCGGCCAGGAGATCATCTTTGCGCGGCTGCGGCGTAGCAGCGCGAAGACGAGCCCCAGAACCAGTGCGATGGCAAAACCGGCGGCGGCGGCCTTCAGCGTTACCGTAAGCCCGATCAGGATGATCGGCAGGATGGAGGTCGTGTAGGTGAGCCAGGTGGTCGTGTCCCATTCGTAACCATACATCATGAGAAGATATCCTTACGAATGGCGGGTGCGCGGGAAGACGTTGCCGCGCCGCACGAAGCGTTCGATCACCCGGATGACGACCATCAGGATCAGCGACATCGCGAAATAACAAAGCAGCGTGACCGAATAGATGCTGGCGCTATCCAGCGTCAGGTTGCGGATCGACTGCGCCGCGAAAGTGAGGTCGGCAATCGAGATCAGCGACACGAGCGAGGAAAGCTTCAGCGTTTCGATGGCGAGATTGCCGAAGGCCGGCATCATCTCGACAACGGCCTGCGGCAGCGAGATGCGAAACAGCGTCTGCATCCGCGTGAAGTTCAGCGCTCGTGCGGCCTCCAGCTGCTGCACCGAAACGGAAGACAGCGCGCCGCGCACGATCTCGGCGCCATAACCGCCGGCATGGGCGGCGAGCACCAGTACGCCGGTGGTGATCGGATCGAAACTCAGCCCGACCAGCGGCAGCGCGTAATAGAACCAGAAAAGCTGGACCAGCAGCGAGGTGCCGCGAAACACTTCCGTGTAACAGAGCGCGATGGCCGACAGGATCGGTCCACCCTCGACGCGCAGAATGCCGAAGAAAAAGGCGAGCACCGTGCCGACGACAAGGGCTGCGAGCGTAATCGTCATGGTGACGACGGCGCCTTGCCATAACATCGGCAGGTAAGCGGTCATGTCCATCTGGCGTTTTCCCGAGTTCCCGAGGAACGGCGCCCGGTTATGGCCGGACGCCGGCTGGCATTATTTGCCGGCGCAGAGATCGGCGACCTTCTTTTCGGCTGCTGCCGCGATACTCTGTTCGGACAGACCGTATTTTGCGAGGATTTTCTTGTAATCGTCGGTCTTGCGGAATTCGACGAGCGCGGCGTTGAAGGCGTCACGCAGCTCCTTGTCTTCCGGCCGGAAGGCGAAACCGCCGTAGTTGCGCACCGGCGCATCCTTCACGACAGGATCGGTGAAAGGCTCGACCTGCTCGACATTGGCCTGCCCCTTGGCGAGTTCCGAAACCGTCAGTTCCGTGGCTGCATAAGCATCGGCGCGGCTCTGGACGGTCGGAATGGCATCGGCATTAGCGGGGATGAAGACGATCTGTTCTTCCTTGACGCCGACCGCCCGCAGGAAGTCGACATTGTTGGCACCCGACACGACGGCCACCTTCAACGAGGGGTCCTTGGCGATATCGGCATAGGTGGTGAGCTTTTTCGGGTTGCCCTTCTTCACCAGCAGGCCTTCGCCATAGGACGAGTTCGGCTCGGTGAAGGCGACCTGCTTGCAGCGCTCGGGCGAGATGTTCTGTTCGGCGGCCGCAAAATCGAAGCGACGGGCTTTGAGGCCGGGGATCAGTGTGCCGAAGGGCGTCACCGTCCAGTTGACCTCCTCGATGCCCATCGATTTCAGAACCGCATTGGCCACATCGGGGCCGATACCGGCGGAGGTGCCGTCGGGCTGCATGTAGGAATAGGGCACTTCATTGGCCGTGGCGGCGCGGATGTAGCCCTGGCTTTTGACTTCCTCGACAGTCAGGGCGCTGGCTGACGTCACACCGATGGCAAGCGCGAGGGCGGAAAGCCCGGCAAGTCTGGTCATACGCATGTTCTTACTCCTCTGGTTGGGTTGCGTGGTCCGTTTTCGGATCTCACGATGTTTCTAATGGCTAGGTATTCTCCGTGACCGTGGCGATGACGGAAAGGCAGTCGCCGGCCTTGATCAGGCCGGGCACATGGCGGGCGGCAAGCACGCCATTGATGGAGGCGCGGTAATCGACCGGCGCGAGGCCGGTTTTCCCGACGGGATAAACCCGGGCGATTGTTTCACCCGCCGTGACCGCGTCTCCCAGATCGCGGACAAAGGCGACGAGCCCGTCGTCTTCGGCAAAGGTGAAGCAATCGCTGGATGGCATGTCCAGCCAGCGGCTTGGCGCAGGTGCCGGTGCGCCGGTGAGGATGCCGGCATGGCGCAGCAGATTGACGGTGCCTTTCCGGGCAATGTCGATCGATTTGGCGCTCGCCGTGCCGGCTCCGCCGAGTTCGGTGGTGACGAAGACCTTGCCCATCTCCTCGACTGTCGTGTCGAGCATACCGACGGCATCGATTTCCAGCATCTTCATCGAATAGGGGGCAGCAAAAGCCGCCACCGCTTCAAAACACCGGGCTTCCTGCGTCTTGTCGGGCAATTCGTGGGCTGCGGCATAAGGCAGGAAATCAAGCGTCCTGCCGCCGGAATGGAAGTCGAGAACGATATCCGCATGCGGTATCAGATGGCGGGTCACGTAGTCGGCGATCTTCTCCGTCACCGTGCCGTCAGGGCGGCCGGGAAAACTGCGGTTCAGGTTTCCCCGGTCGATGGGCGAGGTGCGTGTTCCCGCTCGAAAGGCCGGATAGTTGAGCGCCGGCACGATGATGACGCGCCCGCTCACGTCTGCCGGATCGAGCGCGTGGGCGAGTTCGAAAAGCGCCGCCGGTCCCTCATATTCGTCGCCATGATTGGCGCCGGTCAAAAGGGCTGTCGGCCCTTCGCCATTGGCGATGACGCAGATCGGGATCATCACCGAACCCCAGGCGCTGTCATCGCGGCTGTATGGCAGCCGCAGATGACCATGCTGCACACCCTTCGCGTCAAAATCGACGGAGGGCGTGATCGGCGAGGGGCGAAGCGCGGTCTTCAACATCGTCTCAGCCTTTCACGAAGAGTTGCCGCGGCACATTGGAGAGGCATTCGACACCGGTTTCTGTGATGGCGATGCTTTCGGTGATTTCGAGGCCCATGTCTTCCAGCCAGAGGCCGGTCATGAAATGGAATGTCATGCCGGGTTTCAGTTCCGTGCGGTCGCCGGGGCGAAGGCTCATGGTGCGCTCGCCCCAGTCCGGCGGATAGGAAAGGCCGATCGGATAGCCGGTGCGATTGTCCTTGATGATCCCGTATTTTTTAAGGACTGCGAAAAAGGCATTGGCGATGTCCTCGCAGGTGTTGCCGGGCTTGGCTGCGGAAAGGCCGGCTTCCATGCCTTCAAGCGTTGCTTTTTCCGCGTCGAGAAATGCCTGTGTCGGCTTGCCGAGAAAGACGGTGCGCGACAGCGGGCAATGATAACGGCGGTAAGCACCGGCGATTTCGAAGAAAGTGCCTTCGCCTGAGCGCATCGGCTTGTCGTCCCATGTCAGATGCGGCGCGGACGCGTCGGCGCCCGAAGGAAGCAGCGGCACGATGGCGGGATAGTCGCCGCCGAATTCGGCGGTGCCACGAATGCCGGCATCGTATATTTCGGCCACGAGATCGCATTTGCGCATGCCCGGCTCAACGACATCGACAATACGCTTGTGCATCAGCTCGACGATTTTGCCGGCCTTGCGCATATAGTCGAGTTCTGTCGGGCTTTTCACCGCGCGCTGCCAGTTCACGAGACCGGCGGCATCCTTGAAGCGCGCGTTCGGTAGATGTTTCTGCAGCGATGCAAAGGCGGCGGCCGAGAAATAATAATTATCCATCTCGACGCCGACCGTCAGGCCGGACCAGCCGCGCTCCTCGATGATCTCAGACAACAGATCCATCGGGTGCCGTTCGGTGGATTGAACGTAGTGATCCGGGTAGCCGATGATATTGTCATGGGCGAGATAGGCCGTGCGCCTGGCGCCGTTGGCATCCTGCTTGCGGCCGTACCAGATCGGTTCGCCCTCCGGCGGCACCAGCACGCATTGGTGGACGTAGAAGGACCAGCCGTCATAACCGGTCAGCCAATGCATGTTGGACGGGTCGGTGACGACAAGCAGGTCGATCCCGGCCTTTTCCATGGCATTGCGGGTTTTGGACAGGCGCGCGGCATATTCCTCGCGCGTAAAGTTCAGCGTTACGCTCACGCTGCGTCTCCCATTTTTACGGTGTTTTCGATGGTTTGACCGCTCTTTGCTTCCTTTGCGCGGGCAAAGGCGAGATTGGCGATAGCCGTGTCCTGCACGCCGGTGCCGGTCAGATCGGCAAAGGTGATGTCCTTGTTCGACACGCGGCCCTGTACCTTGCCGGCAATGACGTCCCCAAGTTCGGCGAAGTGCTGATCCGACGCGGCGCGCCCGGCGGCGATGGCGTGATGCAACTCACCGAGAATACGGGTCTGCGAGATGCGGTCCGCGACATAGCGCGCTCTGGTGAATACGGCTGGATCGATCTCGTTCTTGTGTTCGGCATCCGATCCCATGGCTGTCAGATGCTGGCCTTCTTCCAGCCAGTCGGCAAGCAGGATCGGCTCTTCGGCGGGTGTCGTTGTCACGATGATATCGGCGCCCCGCGCGGCGGCCTGCGGATCGGCCACGGCGGTAACTTCGATGCCGTGTTCGCTGGCGAAATCGTTCGCAAGTCTTTCAGCCTTCTGGTGGTCCCGCGCCCAGATTCGCGCCGATCTGATCGGGCGCACCAGCATCAAGGTTTCAAGCTGCAAACGCGCCTGCATGCCCGCCCCGAAGATCGCGGCGACGGAAGCGTCCTTGCGGGCCAGATGCCGCGCCGCGACGGCACCGGCTGCGGCGGTGCGCACATCGGTAAGATAGCCGTTATCGAGGAGAAGGGCCTGCACCAGTCCGGTCTCTGCATTGAAGAGGATCATCAGGCCATTGAGGCTGGGTAGACCGAGTTTCGGATTGTCGAAGAAACCGGGGCTGACCTTGATGGCGAAACCGTCAAAGCCCGGCACATAAGCCGTCTTCACATCCACTTCGCCGCGAAACTCGGGAATATCGAGCCGCAGTATCGGTGGCATGGCGACAGCCTCGGTGGCGAGCGCCGCAAAGGCCCGCTCCACGCAGTCGACGGCAGAGAGGTCGAGCTTCACGACAGCCCGCAGGTCTTTTTCGGTCAGGATGGTGATGCGGCTCATGCGGTTCCCCCGTCGATGATCGTCCTGTGCACCGCCGGATCGATATTTCCGCCCGACACGATGAGGGCGGTCGGGCCGCTGATTGTGATCTTGCCGGAGAGGATTGCGGCGAAGCCAACGGCGCCTGCGCCTTCCACCGTCAAGCCGTCCTCACGCGCCGCATGGCGGATGCCATCGGCGATTTCATCTTCGGATACCAGCACGATCTCATCGAGAAGCGCCTGGCAAAGCGCGAATGTCACGCGGTTCGCCAGTCCAATTCCGCCGCCCAGCGAATCCGCCAGCGTTTCTTCCTCCCGGACCGAGACGGGCCTGCCGGCTTTAATCGACGCATGCATGGCCGGACCCCGCTCCATGGAAATGCCAATGACCCGTGCCCTTGGCTTCAACGCCTTCACCGCAACGGCGATACCGCCCGCAAGGCCACCGCCCGATAGAGGAACGAGAATTGTTGCCAGTTCAGGCATGTCTTCGGCGACTTCGAGGCCAATGGTGCCCTGGCCGGCCACGACGTCGGCGTGATCGAAAGGCGGGATAGCGGTCAGGCCACGGCTTTTGGCTAGGCGTTCCACTTCCTCCTGTGCGTCATCCTGCGATCTGCCGACGATCCGGATTTCCGCACCGAGCGCACGGATTGCCTCGACCTTGTTTGCCGGCACCAGCGCCGACATGCAGATCGTGGCGGGAATGCCGAGTTTAGTCGCGGCAAAGGCCACGGCCCGGCCATGATTGCCCGTGGAAGCGGTGACGAGGCCACGTCTGCGTACCTCTTCGTCAAGTGACAGTATGGCGTTCATCGCGCCGCGCAGCTTGAAGGCGCCGATGGGCTGAAGGGTTTCAAGTTTGAGATGAACAGGATTGCCACAGCGCTCGGAAAGTGCGTCCGAGCGAACCAGCGGGGTGCGCTCCACCTGTCCGGCAAGTCGCACTGCCGCCCGCTCTATCGCGGCCAGTGAGACCGGAGGCGGGTTTTTCTCGGCGGATATGGACAGGTTTTCGCTCTTCATGATTGTCATGTTGAGAGCGAAGTAAAATCATGTCAATTATTATATTGTAATGATTCAATGATTTTCGGCAGATAGCCTCAGCCGATTGAACCGATATCGTAGACCGGCGGCAGTTGCTCGAAGGCCTGCCGCACGGTGGTCAACGCCTTGACGAGACTGGGATGATTGAGACGCCCGCCGAGGCATATGCGGATGCCGCCGCCATGGCCGGGGCCGGCGACGAAGGGCTCGGACGGGGTGACCGCGACGTTCTGGTTGGTCAGGGAACGGACCAGACCATCCTCCGTCCAGCGTGGCGGAACCTTGAGCCAGGCACAGAAGGAGAGGGGGTGGGTCGAGGCGATATGGTCGCCGAGTATATCAGTCGCAATCCTTTGCCTTGCCCGCGCTTCGGCGCGCTGAACATCCAGCAACCGCCGCGCCGTGCCGTTCTCCACCCAGCGGGTGGCGATTTCGGCCGTCAGATAGGTTCCGCTCCAGCTCGACACGCGCAGGATCGAGGCGGCGCGGATGGAGTAGGCTGGCGGCACGACGAGATAACCGACGCGCAGCCCGGTCAGAACCGTCTTGGTGAAGCTGGTAACGAAAAAGCCCAGATCGGGCAGCATTTCGGTAATGGACGGCAAGCCGTCCTCGATCATCGGGCGATAAACTTCGTCTTCAATCACGAAGACACCGTGTCGCTCTGCAATCGCGGCGATTTCACGCCTGCGCTCCGCGCCCGCGACATGGCCGGTGGGATTGTTGAGAGTGGGTATGAGGACGAGTGCGCGCACACCACCCGCCGCGCAGGCTGCCTCCAGCGCATCGGGCAGAATACCCTCGGCATCGGTGGGCAGCCCCTTGAGGCTGAAGCCCAGAATATTCGAAAGTCCGATGATGCCATGGTCGGTCAGGTTTTCACAGAGGACCACGTCGTTCGAGCGGACGATGCAGCTCAGGGCGAGGAAAATGCCGTGCGCCGCGCCGTTGGTGACGAGGATGCGTTCCGCCCCGGCGGTCACGCCCATCATGCCAAGCCAGATGCGGGCGGTCTCGCGATGGCTGTCGAGACCCGCGACCGGCCGGCAGGGGCGCATGAAGCCTGAGTTGTCGCCATCCGCCAATTCGCGCAGGATAGTGCGCGAGGCGGTCTCATGTTCCTCGAGATAAACGCCGCGAATGATGGAGAGGTCAAGCACCTCTGTCGGGCTGTGATCCAGCATCATGCGGCCCGCGCGGTCTGTCACCCGCGCCTTGACGAAGGTGCCGCGACCGATTTCGCCGCTGAGATAACCCAGCCGTTCCGCCTCCTTGTAGGAGAGACTGACGGTCTGGACGGAAAGGCCGAGCTCGCGCGCCAGATCGCGGTGGGTCGGCATGCGGTCCATCGGCTTCAGGACGCCGGCATCGATATCGGCGATGATGCGCTCCGTGAGCGCTGAATGTTTGGTCTCGCCCTTCTGCTTGGTCAGGGTCGGTCGCCAGGCCACCGGTTTCGATGCGGGAACCGGATCGAGGCTGAGCGGATTGGCTTGACGACGCATGAAATTGTCTCGTTTTTGGCGACCATAATTTCATGACATTATGCATGGTTCTTCGAAAAGATGAAGCCTTATGCATCACCGGCGACGATTGCACTGTGAATAAGCGCAATCGTCGTATGCGTGCCGCTCAAAGAGGCATTGATGGCGGGAGCCGCTGCGGAGCGGATCGTCTCAGATTTTCTCGCCGGCCCGTACCAGATCATCCATGACGCTGCGAACGGCGGCTTCGGCAATGGCGATGATCTCGTCCACCTCCGCCCTCGTTGTGACGAGTGGCGGTGCAAAGCCCAGAATATCGCCATGCGGCATGGCGCGCGCAATAAGGCCGCCGTTGCGTGCCGCCTTTGAAACGCGCGCGCCGACCGTGAGATGGGGGGCAAAACGTGTCTTCTTTTCCCGGTCCGCCACGAACTCGATCGCGCCCATCAGGCCCACGCCGCGCACTTCGCCGACGATTGGAAGCTGGGCGAACTTCGTCTTCAACTGCTCCTGGAAATAGCTGCCGACGGCCCGTGCGTTGCCCGGCAGGTCTTCCTTTTCGACGATGTCGAGCACGGCGTTTGCTGCGGCCGCGCCGATCGGATGGCCGGAATAGGTGTAGCCGTGGGAGAAGGCGCCGACGCGATCGGCGCCTTCCTCCATCACCTTGTAGACTTTCTCACCGACGATGGCGCCGGAGAGCGGGAAATATGCGGATGTAAGGCCCTTGGCGACGGTAATCAGATCCGGCTCGATGCCGTAGTGCTGCGAACCGAACATGGAGCCGGTGCGGCCAAAGCCGGTGATGACCTCGTCGGCGATCAGCAGGACATCGTATTTCCTCAGAACATCCTGTATCGCCGGCCAGTAACCTTCCGGCGGCGGCGTGATGCCGCCGGTGCCGAGCACCGGTTCGGCAATGAAGGCGCCTATTGTGTCGGGACCTTCGCGCAGGATGAGGGCTTCGAGTTCATCGGCCCGCCGTTTTGAGAATTCGAGTTCGGTTTCACCGGCTTCCGCGCCCCAATAATGGTGCGGAACGCCGGTGTGCAGCACACCTGCGCGCGGAAGGTCCATATGGTCGTGATAAAAACTCATGCCGGTCATCGAGCCGGAAACCACGCTGCAGCCGTGATATCCCCGCTCGCGGGAAATGATTTTCTTCTTTTGCGGCTTGCCGCGCAGGTTGTTGTAGTACCAGACGAGCTTTGCCTGGGTCTCGTTGGCATCCGAGCCGGACATGCCGTAGAAGACCTTGCTCATCTTGCCCGGCGCCATCTTCACCAGCCGGTCGGAGAGGATGGCCAGTTCGTCCGTCGTGTGGGCGGCATAGGAGTGGTAGTAGGCAAGCCGATAGGCCTGACGGGAAATGGCCTCCGCCACTTCGGTGCGGCCATAACCGACATTGACGCAATAAAGTCCGGCAAAGCCATCGATCAGCTGCTTGCCGTGGGCGTCCTCAATGCGGATGCCCTTGCCGGTTTCAACGATGGTCGGTTCACCAAGTTTGCCGCTGGCGAAATCCTTCAGCTGGGTGAAGGGATGCAGAACGGCGTTTCGATCCATTTCCGCGATTTTTTTGATGTCGATGGTCATAATCGAGTTCCTTTCAGGCAGCCAGATTGCCGAAGCAGACATATTTGGGTTCGAGATATTCCATGAGGCCGTGGCGCGAGCCCTCGCGGCCAAGGCCTGATTGTTTCCAGCCGCCGAATGGAATGGGCGCACCGGTGAATTTGGGTGTGTTGACAGCCACCATGCCGTATTCCAGCCGGTCGGTGAGGCGCATCGCCCGGCCGAGATCGTTGGTGTAGACATAGGCCGCGAGCCCCATCTCGGTCGCATTGGCGCGGCGGATCACGTCCTGTTCGTCATCAAAAGGCAGGATGGCGGCCACCGGTCCGAAGGTTTCCTCGCGGGCAATCAGCATGTCGTCGGTCACATCGGCCAGCACAGTCGGCGTTACGAAATTGCCCCCTAACGGGCTGTCCTGCCCGCCGCAGACAAGACGCGCGCCGGAGGAGAGGGCTTGCGCAATCTGCTGACGGCACTTTTCGGAAACCGACGGGCGCGTCATGGGTCCGATGTCGGTGGCGGGCTCGAGGCCGTGGCCAACGGTGAGTTCGGAGGCCGCGTCTGCGAACCGATCGATGAACCGTTCGTAAAGCGCGCGTTGAACGTAGATGCGGTTTGCCGCAAGGCAATCTTGTCCGGATGTGGCGAATTTGGCGCTGAGGCAGCCCTTCACGGCTTGAGATAGATCGGTATCCTCAAACACAATAAAGGGTGCGTGGCCGCCAAGCTCCAGTGATGCCTTTTTGATGGTGGCAGCCGACTGCGTGAGCAGGATTCGTCCGACTTCGGTGGAGCCGGTGAAGGAAAATGCGCGGATATCGGTGTGTTCCAGAAGGCGGCGTGCAAGGGGTGCGGCTTCGCCGGGCAAAACCTGCAGGACACCGGCCGGCATACCCGCCTCATCGGCAAGTTTTGCCAGAGCCAGCGCCGAGAGCGGTGTTTCCGGCGCCGGCTTGACGATCATGGTGCAGCCCGCGGCAAGAGCTGCGCCTGCCTTGCGGGTTATCATGGCGGAAGGGAAGTTCCATGGGGTGATTGCGACGGTCACGCCAATCGGCTGCATTTGTACGGACAGGCTGCCGCCTTTCAAATGGCTCGGAATAGTCTCCCCGTAGGATCGTTCGCCCTCGCTTGCGAACCAGTCGAGAAAATTGGCGCCGTAGGAAATCTCGCCGAGCGATTCAGCGAATGGTTTGCCCTGTTCGGCAGTGATGATCGTGGCGAGATCCCGCGCGTTTTCGCGCATCAGTCTGCTCCAGGCGCGGAGAATATCGCCACGTTCGACGGGCAGCCTCTCCCGCCAGTCGGGAAAGGCTCTGCCGGCGGCACCAATTGCGACGTCAACATCGTCAAGCGGGCAGGATGTTACATCGACGAGATGTTCACCCGTTGCCGGATCGATAACACTCAGCCAATTGTCGTGCGCCACCCATGCCCCGTCCAGAAAGGCACGATGCTCGATCAGATCGGGTCGATGCAGGTTTTTCAGCGCCGCGCTGGCGATACCTTTCATGAGCAGGCTCCCTTTTTATTTGCCAGGAGCTTAGCGGCGCGGCATGATCGATCGGCGGCGTTTATTTTCCTTCCGGTGCAGGATAAATGCTTAATTTTCCCCAATGACGCAGGAATTCCGCATGACCAGCATTGATCGAGCCGACAGGGCGTTGCTTGACGCCGTGCAAAAGAACAACCGCCTGACGTCAGAGGAACTGGCGCAGATCGTCAATCTGTCGCCGACGGCATGTCAGCGCCGCCTGAAGCGGTTGCGTGAGGAAGGGGTCATCGAAGCGGATGTCGCGATCATCTCGCCCAAAGCCGTCGGGCGCGGCATCACAATGATCGTTCTCGTATCGCTGGAACGTGAGCGGGCGGACATCGTCGATCGTTTCAAGGCAGCCATCCGCGCGACGCGGGAAGTCATGATCGGTTATTACGTGACGGGCGACGCCGACTTCATCCTGGTCATCACGGCAAAGGACATGGAGGACTATGAGGCCTTTACCCGCAGGTTCTTTTACGAAAATCACGATATCAAGGGGTTCAAGACAATGGTTGTCATGGATCGCGTGAAGGCTGGCTTCGCCTTTCCCATCGACAATTGACCGGCTGCAGATCAACGGTCGCGCAAGACCGACGCCGCAGCGGTGGATCGCCGCGTCGGCATGTCCTGATTGATCGGGGCCGCGCCGGCCGCTCAGCGCAAGGATTTGCGCGGCCTGCCCGGCTTGAGCATGGAGTGGCGGCGATCTAACCGGCGGAAGGGTCGGAATATAACCGTGTACCGGTCATATTCCTGAGCCGTCGAGTTCGCGTTCATCCTCTCCCTCCCAGGGAAAGGGCATTGAGAGGCCATTGTCATTGGCCGAAGGTACCGGCATCCAACACTTCAATTCCGCTTCGGTATATTCAACAATCCGACCAGGAGAGGAATCCGAGGCGCGCCAGCCTTCCGGACCGAATTGATCGCCCTTCGACCAGTATGCAAGGTCCACTTCGGCTGGCCCCTGCTCTGACGAGCGGATCGTTACAAGAATCCGATTGCCGTTTTTAGGCGCACTTGTCATGTGACGCCAGCGGTTTAGTCCGTCCATCATTTTCCTCCCCGTCCGTGGCTGCCTCGCCACTAAAACGGTCAATCCGGCTTTGTGCAACCTCCTTTATCGACTGTGAAGGCCATTGCGGATCGAAGGGACGTATTTCCCGTGTCTGGAGAACGGGACACGGACTTCCGCCGGAAAACGCCCCGTCTGTCAGACCATTTTCGGCATTTCAATCACACCCGGCTCATCGCCCATGATCCCTGACCCGAGGTGATCGCCCGCCCTGATATCTGCGGGTCCAGAGGCTCCTGTCTGCGTGCGGTCTGCGATCCGCGACGGCCGATTTGGCGTTGATGCCGCCGCTGCTTGGCAAGGCTGCGGCGGCACGCGATCTCAACCCGTGAAGATGAAACGGGGCCAGCCCGATCGCGGGATGTGGCGACGGGGCTGGCTCCGGTGGGTATTATTCGGCGGGCTGCGCCACGGATTTTGTGCCGGAAAGTCTCTGCTCTCCAGAAAGGCTGCGTTGGCCGAAACCGATGATGGCCACCGTCGAAAGGCTTGCGGCGACGGACATCCAGAAGCCGTTGGTGGGACCGAAATTGTCGATCACCCAGCCGGAGACGAAGGCACCCAGCGCCATGCCGATACCGATGCCGGTCATCACCCAGGTCACACCTTCCGTCAGCATCGATTCCGGCACACGACGCTCGATGAGGCCGAAAGCGGTGATGAAGATGGGAGAGATCGCAATGCCGCTGAGGAAAACGGCGAAGGCGAGCAGGGCAACCGTTGTGGTGGCAAAGAGGAGCGGCAGAGCGGTAAGGGCAAGGACGCTGACGGCGATCAGCAATTGCCGCTGCAGCGGCATTTTCGGGTTGATTGCGCCCAGAAGCAGGCCGACGACGAAGGAACCGATGGCATAGACACCGATGACGAGGCTGGCGGCCTCCGGCTGGCCGAGTTCCTTGGTGATCGCGACGGCGCTGACCTCGGCCGTGGCGAAGGTCGAGCCTACGAAGATCAGGGCGAGCGTGATGATCTGGACCGGCCGCAGCCGGATCGCCGAATGCTGCCGCCGGCCGCTTTCAGCCGGGCGTACCTTGGGTTCGGTCGACCGTTGCAGCAGGAAGGCAAAGGTGCCGAGCGCGAGCGAGGCCGTGCTGATCATCATGCCGGCTTCCGGAAAGAGGGAGACCGCGAGGCCGACGGAAAGCGAGGCGCCGGCGATGTAAACAAGCTCGTCCGCAGCGGATTCAAAGGCAAAAGCCGTATTCAGCTCGGGCCGGTCACGGAAGATTTCCGTCCAGCGTGCGCGCATCATGGCGGGAATGCTCGGCATGGCGGCGGCAAGGAAGGCCGAGAGGAACAGGGTCCAGACCGGCCATTTCTGGTTCGTGGCCACGATCAAGACCATAAAGGCGAGGACCGATATGATGGTGGCCGGGATGAGCACCTTGCTCTGGCCCCTGCGATCCACCAGACGGGAAATCTGGGGTGCCGCGGCGGCGTTGGTCAGCGCGAAAGTCGCCGAGACGGCACCGGCAAGCCAATATTCGCCATGGGTCTGGGAAAGCATGGCAACGATGCCGATCGGCGCCATCGCAATCGGCAGGCGGGCGAAGAAGCCCGCGGCGGAAAAGCCTTTCGCGCCTGGAGCGCTGAAAATTTCTCTGTATGGATTAGACATCGGGATGCACCTTGTTCAGGGAGTATCCACCACACACATACGTGGCGTATGTGAATGAGATAATTGCATACGTGGCGTATGTCAACTAATATACGCAACGTATGTGGACGACGGAGAAAAAATGCGCAAACCCCGCAGTGAAATGATCGCCGAGACACGGGCGAAGCTTCTGGCCGCCGGCCGCAAGGCATTTGGCAGCATCGGTTATGCCGAAGCGTCGATGGACGATTTTACGGCCGAGGCGGGGCTGACCCGTGGTGCGCTTTATCACCATTTTGGTGATAAAAAGGGCCTGCTGCTGGCGGTCGTGGCCGAAATCGACGCGGAGATGACGAAAAGACTCTGTGAGATTTCCTCAAGGGCCGCAACCCGGTGGGACGGTTTCGTTGATGAAAATGTCGGTTATGTCCGCATGGCCCTCGAGCCGGAAATCCAGCGGATCATGTTCCGCGACGGACCGGCGGTGCTCGGCGATCCCTCCCGCTGGCCGAATGCCAATGGCTGCATCTCGGCCGTTGCGCGAAGCCTTGAGGCGCTCAGGCAGGAAGGCACGATCGCCGATATCGATCCGGAAGCATGCGCCCGTTTCATTAACGCGGCGAGCAGCAGCGCCGCCCAGTGGATCGCGAATTCCGACGACCCCGAGATGACCTCGAAACGGGCCGTCGGGAGTTTCCGCACCTTGCTGGAAGGGTTGCGCATCAAGAAAGGCTGACCCGGTTTCGCTGAAGCCGGCATATTTCGGCCGGTGGGGATCGGCGTCTCGCATGCGCCGTGGCGGGTTCCCGTCGCTGCCCGCTTTCAGGATATGGTCGTCTGCAAGTCATGCAACTGTCATGTGGCGGGTCTAGGAGAGGCTGTGGTTTTCACATGTCTTGCGAGGGGAATATGCGCAAAATTGTTGCTGCTTTGGTCGCTACGACCGTTCTTGCCGGCGCCGCTCAGGCTGCCGAGGTCTATCCGCTTGATCGTGCTACGATCCTGACCGGCTCACCGTTTGATTTCAAGGCTGAATTCGACACTGTCGTAAAGCCGGAAGACGTCAAGATCACCGTCAACGGCCAGGATTACAAGGCTCTGCTCGGCAAGGATGCCGAGTTCGTTGCCGAAGAAAAGAACAAGGACAAGGTTCTTGGCTCGGCCGTCATCCTGCGTGGCGTTTCGCTTGCCGATGCCGGTGACTACAAGGTTGAAGTTTCGGCCGGTTCCGAAACCAGGAGCGTGACCTGGACCGTCTATGGCACGCCCGACCAGGCGAAGGCCAAGAATGTCATCTTCCTGATCGCCGACGGTCTGTCGGTTGCCCATCGCACGGCCGCCCGCATCATGTCCAAGGGCATGACACAGGGCAAGGCCAATGGCCGTCTCAACATGGACGATGTGCCGCCGGTCGCCTTTATCGGCACGTCCGCCACCGATGCCGTCGCCACCGACAGCGCCAACACCATGTCGGCCTATATGACCGGTCACAAGACCGCCGTGAACGCCATCGGCGTTTATGCCGACCGTACCCCGGCCTCGCTGGACGATCCCAAGGTGGAAACGCTTGCCGAAGCCCTGCGCCGTCAGACCAAGAAGTCGATCGGCATCATCTCCACCGCCGAAGTGCAGGATGCGACACCGGCTGCCGTCGTTGCCCACACCCGCAAGCGTGGCGACAAGGCTGAAATCAATGGCATGCTGTTCGACGTGAAGCCGGATGTGCTTCTCGGCGGCGGTTCCGCTTATTTCCTGCCGCAGTCCACCGCCGGTTCCAAGCGCAAGGACGACAAGGACTATATCGCCCTGTTCAAGGAAGCAGGCTATACGCTGGCGACCAGCAAGGCTGAACTCGCAACGGCTGCCGGTACCAATACCGGCAAGATCCTCGGCCTGTTCCACACCGGCAACATGGACACCACGCTGGACCGCGAGTTCCTGAAGAAGGGCACCACGGGCAAGTTCCCGGATCAGCCGGGTCTCGTTGAAATGACTAAGGTTGCGCTCGACAGCCTGTCGAAGAACCCGGACGGTTTCTTCCTGATGGTCGAAGCGGCCAACGTCGACAAGATGTCCCACCCGCTCGACTGGGACCGCGCCGTGGTCGACACGATCGAATTCGACAAGGCCATCGGCGTTGCCCGCGAATTTGCGGCCAAGAATCCCGATACGCTGATCATCGTCACCGGTGACCATACCCATGGTGTTTCCATCATCGGCACCGTTGATGACGATAAGCCCGGCACGGACATGCGCGAAAAGGTCGGCACCTATGCCGAAGCCGGCTTCCCGAACTATGAAGACAAGGACGGCGATGGCTATCCGGACAGGGTCGATGTCTCGCGTCGCCTGTTCCTGAACGCCAATAACGGCCCGGATCACTACGAAACCTTCCGTCCGAAGCTCGACGGCCCCTTCGCACCGGCCATCCAGAACGAAAAGAAGGAATATATCGCCAACGAACAGTACAAGGATGTTCCCGGTGCCGTTCTCGTCACCGGTATCATTCCGAAGAGCTCGGACAGTGGCGTCCATGCGGTCGATGATGTTGTGCTGCAGGCTGAAGGTCCGGGCGCCGAAGGTTTCCGCGGCTACATGGAACAGAGCGATGTCTATAAGGGTCTCGCAGAAGCCCTCGCGCTCGGCGCAAAGCAGACCAACTAATAACTGAACGGGGCAGGGGCGCACTGTTGCGGTGTGTCCCTGCCGGTTTCCGGCCTCGCATTGCCGGCCATGGCTGACGATGTGAGGCCTTTCAAAAAGGAGAATGGTCATGGGCAAGCCTGATCAGGCGTGGTTCAGCCGTCGCCAGACCCTGGGTCTCATTGCCGGTCTGCCGCTGCTGGCCGTCGGCACGCGCGCGCAGGCGAAAAGCGACCTCACCTTTGATGAACTTTATGGCAAGGTCAGCGTGCTCGGGCTGGAGTTTTCCGAGAAGGTCAAGCAGCTGAACGGCAAGGAGGTCGCCATGCGCGGCTTCATGGCGCCGCCGCTGAAGGCCGAAGCGCAGTTTTTCGTTCTGACCGAAATCCCGATGTCGATCTGCCCGTTCTGCTCCACCGATTCCGACTGGCCGGACAATATCGTCGTTGTCTATCTCGGTGAGAAACAGACCTTTACCCAGCCCAGCCAGACGATTGAAGTGCGCGGCACGCTGGAAACGGGTTCCTGGACAGATCCGGATACCGGCTTCGTCAGCCTGCTGCGCATCCGCCAGGCAGAATACGCGACGGTTTGAGACATGCTGCCTCTGAAGATAGAAAATCTTGCCGTGTCCTTTCCCGGTCTGGCGGCCCCGGTTCTCGTTCTCGACCGCCTGGAAATCGCTGCCGGAAGCCGTGTGGCGCTGACGGGCGGTTCCGGCTCGGGCAAGAGCACCCTCATCAATATTATCGCCGGCCTTGAGCACGTCGCGGTTGGCCGTGTCGTGTGGGGGAGCGAGAATATCGCCGATTTGTCCGAGAGCCGTCGCGATCGCTGGCGTGCCGCCAATATCGGCCTCGTCATGCAGGAGTTTCATCTTTTTCCTGGCCTTTCCGCGCTGGACAATATCCTGCTGCCGGCCCGCCTGTCGCGCGTGGCAAATGCAGACCTCATAAAACGTGCGCAATCCCTGTTTGCAACCGTCGGTCTCAAGCGTCCCGGTCAGCACGTCGAGACCATGTCACGCGGTGAAATGCAGCGGGTTGCCATCGCCCGCGCGCTGCTGCGCAGCCCCGGGGTGATCATTGCCGACGAACCGACCGCGAGCCTTGATCTCGAAAGCGGGGAAGCCGTCGGCGACCTGCTTCTATCTGTCGCCACCGACACCGGCAGCACCCTGATTGTCGCCAGCCATGACCAGCATCTTATCGGCCGTCTCGACCGGCGTCTGACCCTGAGTGGCGGCCGTATCGTTGCCGATACCGAGCGGAAGGAGATCGCGGCATGATCGGTTTCATCCTTGCCGACCTGCGTCGCCTGTGGCTGGGCGGGGCCGTCGTGGTTCTGCTGGTTGCGCTGGCCACTGCGCTCGGCGTGGCGGTCACGCTGCAGGAACGGTCGCTGCGTCTCGGCAGCGCCCGCGCTGCCGATAAATTCGATCTCGTTGTCGGTGCGGCCGGCAGTGAAACCCAGCTGGTCCTTTCTTCCATCTTCCTGCAGGCGGCACCCCTGCCGCTTGTGGATGGCGCCGTCCTCACCAGACTTGCCGCTGATCCGCGCGTTGCCTGGGCAGCGCCGGTCGGTTTCGGCGATTCCTTTTCCGGCTATCCCATCGTCGGCACGACGACGAGCCTTGTCGGCAACACGACACCCGGTTTTACCGAGGGCAGGATGTTCGCGCTGGAAGGCGAAGCCGTCCTCGGTGCCGCCGTCAATCTGTCCCTTGGCGCCGAGATCAAGCCGATGCATGGCACCGCCGAAACCGGCGGTCATACCCACACCGAAATAGCCTATACGGTTGTCGGCAGGCTGCAGCCGACCGGCACCCCCTGGGATCGTGCCATTCTCGTGCCGATACAGGCCGTATGGCACGTCCATGGTCTCGGCCAGGACCATGGTCATGATCACGGTGAGGCGGAAGGTGTAAACCATGCGGATGCGGATGGCGGCGGTCATCAAGCGGATGGTCACGATCACGCCCACGATCATGCCCATGAAGATGGGGAGCATCACGAGGATGGCGACACGCACTCCGAAGGGGAGGCGGGCCACGACCGTGCCGTTGTCCAGACCGGGGCGCAGCAGGGACAAAATGAGGTGCCTGCCTCCAATGCTTCTTCGGGCCATGCCGAGGCCGATCATCATGGCGGCATCGATCCCGATGCGCCGATCGTGGAGGCTTTTGGTGAAGGCTTACCCGGTCTGCCGGCCATTCTCGTCAAGCCGAAGACGATTGCCGATGCCTATCGCCTGCGACAGGAATATCGCAGCGGCAATACGCTTGGTGTTTTCCCGGGAGAAGTGCTGACCGGTCTTTATGCCACGCTTGGAGACGCCAAGACGGTGCTGAGCGCGGTCGCGGCCGGCTCGCAAGGGCTGGTGGCGGCGGCGCTGATGCTGGTCACGGTGATCCATATCGGGCAACGGCGTCGGCAGATCGGCGCATTGCGGGCATTCGGGGCGCCCCGTGGCTCGGTTTTCGCGATCGTCTGGCTGGAGCTTTTCTTTCTGGTGGCGCTTGGTGTCGGCATCGGTTTTCTGGTTGGGTTGGGTGCAGCCCATATCGGCGCGCAGCTTTTTACCGCAAGAAGCGGCGTGATCCTGCCCGTCGGCTTCACTGGCGAGGATTTGCGTCTTGCGCTCTTCCTGCTGGGCTTTGCCGCCGTTCTTGCCGCGATACCGGCCCTCCTTGCCTATCGCCAGTCTCCCGCAGCCGCCTTGCGCGCCTGAAGCCGCGATAGGGCACTGTCGTCGCATTGTGGCTGGAATTGGCCTGCCAGCCATGGCGGGTCGGTACCGTCGTGTCTGCGCTTCAGTCGCCATGCCGAAATAGAGGTTTT
Organism: Rhizobium sp. UGM030330-04; assembly: GCF_003208455.1. Lineage (NCBI taxonomy): Bacteria > Pseudomonadati > Pseudomonadota > Alphaproteobacteria > Hyphomicrobiales > Rhizobiaceae > Rhizobium > Rhizobium sp. UGM030330-04. The sequence goes on along the minus strand of NZ_QKML01000008.1, from coordinate 210,320 downwards.
TTCCGCAGATACCCCCCGGATATGCATCGCCGGGGGCGAAGCAAGGGCTGTGCATAAAATATAGTTTTTTTACTGTGGTCGCTTTTTATGGCAGGCTTGTACCGCGGCTCGGGAAAATGCCAGGAAGCCGCATGATACTGGGAGGAGACCGGGATGGCCGAAAAGAAGTCGGATAAAGCTGCAAAAATCGTGGACACCGAGCCGTCCGCCGCCGCACCGAAGCTTCTTTCGGGCGGCAATCCACAGATTGCCAAGGGGTATGGCGATGCCCCCGTGCAGGCCTATATTGCCGCCATGCCGGGCTGGAAAAGCCCGGTCGGAGCGCGGATCGACACGCTGGTTGAAAGCCTGGTGCCCGGCGTGCGCAAGGCGGTGAAGTGGAACTCGCCCCTTTACGGCATGGAGGATGACATCTGGTTCCTCAGTCTCCACTGCTTTACCAGATATATCAAAGTCACCTTCCTTAACGGCGCATCCTTGCAACCTTTGCCGCCCGGCACGTCGAAACATCCGAAGGTTCGCTACCTCGATATCCACGAGGGTATTTTCGATGAAGCGCAGTTTGCCGACTGGGTGAAGCAGGCGAGCCGGCTGCCGGGCGAGAAGCTCTAGCAGGGCTTGGTACGCCGGTCTTGTGGGGACAATAAGGTTCCGGCAATGGCAGACGAATCATGCCCTGTGTCCCTCTGCTGAAAGGCCGTGACCTCGCGCCAGTGATGAGAAATTGCAGGCACCTCGATACAGTTTTTCCTTCGCAAAGAAAAACCGGCCGATCCGGCCGATTTCTGTTTACTTTTGCCGAAATTGCACGCCATCACGCTTGGAATGGCGGGAGACAAAGCGGAATCGGTCCCGCCGTTCCAAGTTTTTGCTTGAGCATCGGATTTTCTGAAAACCGCAATACACTTTTCGGTCCGATGCCCAGTGAATTCGCTGCCAGGCGTATCGCAAACCATGGAGGATGAGATGAAAGCACTGGTGCTGGAAGAAAAAGGCAAACTCTCGCTCAGGGATTTTGACATTCCCAACGAATTCGGGCCCGGTGAACTCGGACCGAAGGATGTGCGCATCCGCACCCATACGGTCGGCATCTGCGGCTCCGACGTCCATTATTATACCCATGGCAAGATCGGCCATTTTGTCGTCAACGCCCCCATGGTGCTGGGCCATGAGGCATCGGGAACCGTGATCGAAACCGGTGCCGAGGTGAGCCATCTGAAGGCTGGAGACCGCGTCTGCATGGAGCCGGGTATTCCTGATCCCACGTCGCGCGCTTCGAAGCTCGGTATCTATAACGTCGATCCGGCCGTTCGCTTCTGGGCGACGCCGCCGATCCATGGCTGCCTGACGCCGGAGGTCATCCACCCCGCCGCTTTCACCTACAAGCTGCCGGATAATGTGTCCTTCGCGGAAGGCGCCATGGTCGAGCCCTTCGCCATCGGCATGCAGGCGGCACTCAGAGCCCGCATCCAGCCCGGTGATATCGCCGTTGTCACGGGTGCTGGTCCGATCGGCATGATGGTGGCGCTGGCGGCTCTTGCCGGCGGTTGCGCGAAGGTCATCGTTGCCGATCTCGCCCAGCCGAAGCTCGATATTATCGCATCTTATGACGGTATCGAGACCGTCAACATTCGCGAGCGCAATCTTGCCGAGGCCGTGGCAGCCGCCACAGATGGCTGGGGCTGCGATGTCGTCTTCGAATGCTCGGGGGCTGCACCCGCCGTGCTCGGCATGGCGAAGCTGGCGCGGCCCGGCGGCGCGATCGTGCTTGTCGGCATGCCGGTCGATCCGGTTCCGGTCGATATTGTCGGCCTGCAGGCCAAGGAGCTTCGGGTGGAGACGGTTTTCCGTTACGCCAATGTCTATGATCGGGCCGTCGCCCTCATCGCATCCGGCAAAGTCGACCTTAAGCCACTGATTTCCGCGACAATTCCCTTCGAAGACAGCATCGCCGGTTTTGACCGTGCGGTGGAGGCGCGGGAAACGGATGTGAAGCTGCAGATCGTGATGCCGCAATAAGTGGCGGGTAAACCGGCCGCTGATGCATAAGCGACAGATATGCTGCGGAAAAGTATGAGTTCGGCCTGCCGGCACCAGGCAGGCCGAACTCCAAAAAATCATCAGATATTGCCTCTGGCTGAGCATTGTTTGAGCGCATCACGCCAAATTGAGCAAAAAAATCGACGCAACCGCCGAGTTTATGGTCAGCCATGTTGGGCGACTATTCAATTATCGACAAAAAAGAGTCAAAAAAGTATCGGTAATTTCTCCGGCGTGATGTGGAAGCACAGCTGCCGCACGCCATATGCTCCTCATCAACGCCTTGGACGAGCCATAAAGAGGAATGGCCTTGCTCCGCAAATGCGGCGGACGTGTCGATGGGAGGAACTATGATGCAGCCCGATCTGGAACTGGTGCACATCCGCAAGGGCGAATCCTTCGCTGCCTGGCGGCATGGCTATCCGTTCCGCACCGTGCGCTGGCATTATCATCCCGAATACGAAATCCATCTTGTCGTCGCCACGTCTGGCACGTTCTATATCGGTGATTTTGTTGGTCGTTTCGGCCCCGGTCAGCTCATCATGACCGGTCCCAATCTCCCCCAGAACTGGATCAGCGAGATCGAGCCGGACGAAATCGTGCCGACACGCTCTCTCGTGATCCAGTTTCCGGAGAGCTTTATCGAAGATGCCTGCACCTCCATGGCCGAGATGGATGTGGTGCGCGCGCTGCTGGATCGCAGCCGCCGCGGCATTCTGTTCGACGACGAGACGAGCGACCGGGTTCGCCCGCTGGTGCTTCGGCTGATCGAAGCGCAGGGGTTGACCCGTCTGGCACTGTTCTGGGAAATTCTCGATCTGCTGGTCAACGCGCCGTCTTCAGAAGTGCTGGCAAGCCTGAGCTACGAGCTTGATCTGACCGGCATTGGCGATAGCGGCATCAACCGCGCTTTGTCGCATCTGCGCCAGCATCTGACGGAGCAGGTCGAGGAGATCGATCTGGCCGACATGGTGGGCCAGAGCCCGAGTGCCTTTTCCCGTGCCTTCAAGCGTCATACGGGAACGACGCTGGTGCGCTATCGCAATCAGCTACGCATTGATCTTGCCTGCCAGATGCTCTTGGCGGATCAGGACGTGAAGGTGGCGGAGGTCTGCTACGATGTGGGCTTTTCCAACCTTTCGAATTTCAACCGGCATTTCCTGAAACTGAAGGGAATGTCGCCGTCGAGGTTCCGAACCGTATTCGCAGCCCAGAAGGCAGCGGTCATGGCGGATTAAACCAGCGACACATCGCCGATTTTTACCAATTCGGGCAGAGGGCTGTCCGGAAACGGGCACTTGTTGCCCCAACTTTCCAAACGGGAGGAATAGTGAGATGAAAATGAAATCCAAGTTTCTGATGGCAACAGCCGCAATCGCAATGATGGCCGCTCCGGCGCTGGCGCAGGAAAAGCTGAAGATCGGCATGACCTTCCAGGAGCTGAACAACCCCTATTTCGTATCGATGCAGGAAGCCCTGAAGGAAGCCGCCGCAAGCATTGGCGCCGATGTCGTCGTCACCGATGCCGGCCATGATGTGGCAAAGCAGATTTCCGACGTTGAAGACATGCTTCAGCAGAAGATCGACATCCTGCTTCTGAACCCGACGGATAGCGCCGGCATCGAAGCCGCCGTGCATGCTGCAAAGGCTGCCGGTGTGACTGTCGTTGCGGTGGACGCCAATGCCAATGGCCCGGTCGACACCTTCGTCGGCTCGAAAAACCGTGACGCGGGTTACCAGTCGTGCAAATATCTCGGCGATGCGCTTGGCGGCAAGGGTGAAGTCGCGATCCTCGACGGTATTCCGGTCGTTCCGATCCTGCAGCGTGTAGAAGGCTGCAAGGCGGCTCTTGCCGAATTCCCCGAGATCAAGCTCGTTGACACGCAGAACGGCCGTCAGGACCGCTCCGTCGCTCTCGGCGTCGTTGAAAACATGATCCAGTCGCGTCCGAACCTCGCCGGTATCTTCTCGGTTAATGACGGCGGCGCGATGGGTGCACTCGCTGCGATCCAGGGTTCCGGCAAGGACATCAAGCTGACCTCGGTGGACGGTGCTCCGGAAGCGGTGAAGGCGATTGCCGACGGTGGCCCCTTCATCGAAACCACCGCGCAGTTCCCGCGTGACCAGGTCCGCGTCGGCCTTGCCATGGCGCTTGCCCAGAAGTGGGGCGCACGCGTGGTGCCGAAGGAAGTCCCGATCGACGTTATGGTCGTCGACAGCAAAAACGCCGGCGAGTTCAGCTGGTAAGAACTCCTCCCAGGCCCCGTCCCCGTCTAGTATGGGGGCGGGGTTAAATCCCGACCATCGAGGAGGGTGAAATGCTGGAACTGAATGGAATAAGAAAAAGCTTTGGCAAGATCGAAGTCCTGCGTGGCGTCGACCTTGAGGCGCGCGCCGGCGAGGTGCATGCGCTTCTGGGCGAGAACGGCGCGGGCAAGTCGACTTTGATGAAGATCCTGTGCGGCATTTTGCAGCCATCGGACGGAACGATCCGCATTGACGGCAAGGATCGCCGCTTCGCCAATTACGACGAGGCGATTGCGGCCGGCGTCGGCATCGTGTTTCAGGAATTCAGCCTGATCCCCTATCTCAATGCCGTTGAAAACATGTTTCTTGCCCGCGAAATCCGCGGGCCGCTGCGCCTTTTGAACAAGGGCGCCATGCGCAAGCGCGCGGCCGAGATCATGAGCCGTCTGGCCGTGGATGTTCCGCTCGACGTGCCGGTGCATCGCCTTTCGGTTGCCCAGCAGCAATTTGTCGAAATCGCCAAGGCACTGTCGCTGGATGCCCGCATTCTCGTGCTCGACGAGCCGACCGCGACGCTAACCCCGTCCGAGACCGAACATCTGTTCAAGGTCATGCGTGAACTGCGACGTCAGGGCGTGGCGATCATCTTCATTTCCCATCACCTTGAAGAAATATTCGAGATCTGCGACCGCATCACCGTTCTGCGCGATGGTGAGCTTATCGGTTCCTGCCTGACTTCGGAGGTCGACAATGACCGTCTGGTCGAGATGATGGTCGGCCGGCGCATCGAATCCAGCTTCCCGCCAAAGCCGCCGCTCGATCCTTCCGCCGCAAAGGTGATCGAAGTGGAAGAGCTGCAATTGAAGAAGGGCGGCCCCGTCTCGCGCTTTGCGCTGCGGAAGGGCGAAATTCTCGGCTTTGCCGGACTTGTCGGCTCGGGCCGCACGGAAACGGTTCTCGCCATGCTGGGCGCGCATTCCGCCTCGCGCCGCAAGATCAAGGTCGATGGCGTGGACACGCGTTTTTCCGGTCCTGATGAAGCGCTGATGCGCGGCATCGGCTTGCTTCCGGAAAGCCGCAAGGAGGAGGGGCTGATCACCAGTTTCTCCATACTGCAGAATATTTCGCTGAATAATTACCGCAAATACCGCAAGGCCCACTGGTTCCTCGATCTCAAAAAGGAACTGGAGCACACGACAAAGGCCATGGCGCAGGTGCAGGTGAAGGCGCAGGGCCCCTATGCCCGCGTCGACACGCTATCGGGCGGCAACCAGCAGAAGATCGTCATCGCCCGCTGGCTGAACCATGACATGCGCGTGCTGATCTTCGACGAGCCGACACGCGGCATCGATGTCGGCGCGAAGGCGGAAATCTATTCGCTGATGCGCGAATTCGCTGCCAAGGGATACTCGATCATCATGATCTCCTCGGAGCTGCCGGAAGTGATCGGCATGTCCGACAGGGTCTGCGTCTTCCGTTCCGGCGGCATCGTCGCCACGGTCGAGGGCGAAGACATCAATTCAGAAACAATAATGACAAACGCCACCACCGGGAGAGTTGAACATGTCGCTTGATGCAAACACCGGCGTTGCCGCGAAAACGGGCGGTTTCAGTCTCAGCGCCATGCTGCGTTCACCGCTCGCCCTGCCTCTGGCGGGCCTGATTGTCGTATCGATCCTGATGGGGCTTGCGAGCGACAATTTCTTCAGCGTCAACAATATCATGAACGTGCTGCGGCAGGTTTCCGTCGTCGGCATTCTCGCCGTCGGCATGACCTTCGTCATCCTCACCGGCGGCATCGATCTGTCGGTCGGTGCGGTCATGGCGCTTGTCGGCACGCTGTCGGCCGGGCTTATGGTGAATACCGGCCTGTCTCCCGCGGTTGCTTTGCCGGCCGGCCTGTTCATCGGTCTCGGCATCGGCATCTTCAACGGCGCGCTCGTCGCCTGGGGCAAGATGCCGGCCATCATCGTCACGCTCGCCACCATGGGCATGGCACGTGGCCTCGGCCTCATCTATTCCGGCGGTTATCCGGTCAGCGGCATTCCAAGCTGGATTTCGTGGTTCGGCGTCGGCCGCGTCGGTGTCGTTCCCGTACCTGTCATCATCATGGTGGTGATTTATGCCATTGCCTGGGTGCTGTTGCAGCGCACGGCTTTTGGTCGCCATGTCTATGCACTCGGTGGCAACGAACTTGCCGCCCGCCTTTCGGGTGTAAAGACCCAACGTGTCAAACTTGCCGTCTACGGCATTTCGGGTGTCACCGCAGCACTTGCCGCCCTCATCCTCACCGGCCGCCTGATGAGTGGCCAGCCCAATGCCGGCGTCGGCTTCGAACTGGATGCCATCGCAGCGGTCGTTCTCGGCGGCACGGCGATTGCCGGCGGCAGGGGTCTCATCCTCGGCACGCTCATCGGCGCGGTGCTGCTCGGCATTCTCAATAACGGCCTCAACCTGATGGGCATCAACCCCTATCTGCAGGATGTCATCAAGGGCGGCATCATTCTGCTGGCCATCTATATCGGGCGCGAATGGCGCTGAGCCGGCCCGGAAATATCTTCATAAACGCAGGAGAATTAAATGTCTGAATCGCTGCAAGGCAAGATCGCGGTCATCACCGGCGCCGCATCCGGCATCGGGCTTGCCACAACAGAAGCGCTCTTGGAACAGGGCGCAACCGTGGTCATGGTCGACTGGAACGAGAAAGCCTTGAATGATCTGGCCGCCAAGCTTGGTGACCGCGCCATCCCGCAGGTGACGAACCTGCTCGATGCCGACAGCTGCAATGCCATGATCCCGGAAATCCTCGGGAAAGTCGATCATATCGACATCCTCTATTGCAATGCCGGTACCTATATCGGCGGTGAGCTGACCGAAACGACGCCTGAAGCCATCGACAAGATGCTGAACCTCAACGTCAACGCCGTGATGAAGAATGTGCAGGCCGTCGTGCCGCACATGTCGGAGCGCAAGACGGGCGATATCATCGTCACCTGCTCGATCGCCGGCCATTTCCCGACCTATTGGGAGCCGGTCTATTCGGGCTCGAAATGGGCGATCACCAGCTTCGTGCAGGGCATGCGCCGCCAGATGATCCCGCACGGCGTGCGCGTTGCGCAGGTCTCTCCCGGCCCGGTCGTCTCCGCACTTCTGGCGGACTGGCCGGAGGAAAACCTCCGCAAGGCCAAGGAATCGGGTAGCCTTATCGATGCGAGCGAAGTGGCCGATGCGGTCATCTACATGCTGACGCGTAAGCGCACCGTCACCATCCGCGACATGCTGGTTCTTCCGACCAACTTCGACCGCGTTTAAAAACTTCTGGAGCGGCTGGGGAAATCGGAACCGGTCCAGCCGCTCCATATCGTTCAAGCACCGGATGATCCGCTCCGAGGAGTATCGCAAATGGCTTCCTACCTTGTTGGCGTCGATGTCGGGACAGGCTCGGCGCGGGCCGGTGTCTTCGATGTCGCAGGCAAGCTTCTCGCTACCGCCAAGCGCCCGATCAGCATGCACCGCGAGGATGGCGGCATTGCCGAACAGTCGAGCGGTGAGGTGTGGCAGGCGGTTTGCGACAGCGTGCGCGAAAGCGTTTCCCGCGCCGGCATTAATCCGGCTGAAGTTGCCGGCATCGGTTTTGACGCGACCTGCTCGCTGGTTGTTCGCGGGCCTGATGATGAGACCCTGCCGGTCGGCGCTGCCGATCATCCCGAACGCGATATCATCGTCTGGATGGATCACCGCGCCGTTGAACAGGCGGAGCGCATCAATGCTGGAGAGCATGCTGTCCTGAAATATGTTGGCGGCCGCATCTCTCCCGAAATGCAGACGCCGAAGCTTTTGTGGCTTCGTGAAAACCGGCCGGATGTCTATGCCCGTGCCGAGCACTTCTTCGACCTGACGGATTTTCTGACATGGAAGGCTTCCGGCGCGCTTGATCGTTCCGCCTGCACGGTAACCTGTAAGTGGACCTATCTTGCTCATGAAAACCGCTGGGATGCGGAATATTTCAACCACATCGGGCTTGGCGATCTCGCCGAACAGGGCTTCCGTCGTATCGGTGAAAGCGTCGTCCATCCCGGCACGGCGCTGGGTAACGGCCTGACCGAAGAGGCGGCAAAAGCCATGGGGCTGGTTGCGGGCACGGCGGTTGCCGCAGGCCTGATCGATGCCCATGCCGGTGGCGTTGGCACCGTGGCTGCCGGCGGTGATGCATCGCGATGCCTCGGTTATGTCTTCGGCACCTCGTCCTGCACCATGACCACCACCACTGACCCCGCCTTCGTGCCGGGTGTCTGGGGTCCCTATTATTCCGCCATGGTTCCCGGCGCCTGGTTGAATGAGGGCGGCCAGTCCGCCGCCGGCGCGGCCATCGATTATCTGGTGCAATTACATCCTGCCTTTGCCGAGGCGAAGGTGCTTGCCGAGAAGGAAGGCAAAGCCTTGCCGGTTTGGCTTGCCGACCGCGCGCTCGGCCTTGCCGCATCCGCTTCCGCCGCAGCTGAAGTCGCCGAGGATTTTCATGTGGTGCCGGAGTTCCTCGGTAACCGTGCCCCCTTTGCCGATCCCCATGCCCGCGCGGTCATTGCCGGTTATGGCATGGAGACCGGCGTGGATTCCCTTGTCGCGCTTTATGTGGCGGGGCTTCTCGGCCTCGGTTACGGTCTTCGCCAGATCATCGAAACGCAGGCCCGCAACGGCGCGCCGGTGGAAACCATCAGTGTCAGCGGCGGGGCCGGCGCTCATCCGCTTGCCCGGCAGTTGCTAGCCGATGCGACTGGCCTCCCGGTCGAACTCACCGAATGCGAAGAGCCGGTGCTTCTCGGATCTGCGATGCTTGGCGCGGTTGCCGCCGGAACCTATCCGGACCTGATGGCGGCGATGCCCGCCATGTCGCGGATCGCCAGCTGTGCTTCACCTGATCCGGCTTTTCAGAAGGTTCATCAGTCGCGGTACGACGCGTTTCTGGCGCTCCAGAATGCGGCGCGCGCCATTCGATCCGCCAGCCATTCCTGAGCCGCGTCACAAGTTTAGATCATCCGGCTGTGTTGGCCGCAAAATAACGAGGATTCCATGCAGTTTTCCGGAAAGTCCGTCATCATCACCGGCGCAGGCAAAGGCATCGGCCGCGCCTGTGCGCAGCTGATGGCCGCACGCGGTGCGGAAGTGGTGGCGATCAGCCGCACGCAGTCCGATCTCGACAGCCTGAAAAGCGAAATCGGCGGCCGTTCGATCCGTGTCGATCTTGCCGATGTCGTCGCCACCCGTGCCGCCATGGCGGAAGCTGGCCCGTGCGACTTCCTGATCAACAGCGCCGGTATCAATGTGCTGGAAAGCGTGCTCGACATGAGCGATGCCGGCTATGAGGCCGTGCTGGGCATCAACCTGCGCGCCGCGCTCGTCACCTGCCAGGAATTTGCCCGCGCTCGTGTCGCCAAGGGTGGCGGTGGCGCCATCGTCAACATCACCTCCATCGCCGGCCATCGCGGTTTTCAGGATCACCTGTGTTACGCAGCGTCGAAGGCCGGGCTGGAAGGCGCAACCCGTGTTCTCGCCAAGGAGCTTGGCGCCCATGGTATCCGCGTTAACGCCGTCGCGCCGACGATCACGCTGACCGAACTGGCGGCAGAAGCCTGGAACGATCCCGTCAAGAGCCAGCCGATGATGGTTCGCCATCCGCTCAACCGTTTTGCCGAAGCTGAAGAGGTGGCACAGAGCATCGCGCTGCTGCTTTCGGATGACAGCAAGATGATTTCCGGCGCCGTTTTGCCCGTGGATGGCGGTTTCCTCGCCGTTTGACGTTTGGCAGACAGGTTCGGGACTGAGGCATTGAGAGAGAGAGGCGGATGCGCAGGTGCCGCCCGCAAGTCGAAAGAACGCCCGGCAAACCGCCGGGCGTTTTTTTGGATCAATGGCGATGTTCGGGCATGTCCTTCAGCTGGTCCTTCGTCCATGAAGTGACCGCGTGGACATCGCCGTCTTCGTCCCGCATGAAATCGAGGTCGCTGAGCGGCACTGCGACCGGCTTTGCGCCGATGCCGAGAAAACCGCCGACATCGATGATCGCGGTGCTGCCGGCTCCCACGCCATGGACGTGGTCGACCTTGCCAACCTTGTGATCGTCCGCACCATAAACAGTCGCCCCTTCAAGCACCGATGGCGTCAGTTCCGTTTCAACCAGACGTACGTGATTGGTGTGGTCCATTGTTCTTCCTCCTGTCTTGGTTTGCAGAAATCAAACTCCCGCACTGCAAAACCGTTCCATCCGAATGTCGTGGCTGGCGGAGGCAGGTCATTTCTCATCGGTGCATTGTTGGGGTCGCCAGCGGCATGCCTGTAAAAAGGTTGCGGAATGGTCACACCTTTTCTCTGGAAAACGGGCTTTCTCTGAATTGCAACCGTTAAAGTTGTTGCGGTGACGTATCGTGATGTTATCTCTGCGTCAGGTTGAATCATCAAGGGGATGAGGGATGAAGAAGTTGGGGGCGGTTCTGCTGGTGGCTCTGCTGAGCGCATGTGCAAAACCATCTGACGGGCCGACTGCGGGCAATATCCGGTCTGCGACTTTCCCTCGGACCAACGAGAAAATCCCTGTCATCGAACTGGCGAACGCGCCAGCGGCCACGGTTTCTGCGGGCCCGCAGAGCGCCTCCGGTCCCGGGCTGACCGCACTTCGCAACACCGGCTACAACGCCCAGAGATTGCGGCGCGGCGACGTGATCGACATTACCGTGCTGGACACGGGCGAGGACGGGCTTTTCTCCCCGACGCAAAGCAAGACCCTTAACCTCGGCCGCTTCACCGTGGATCAGAGCGGGTCGGTCAATATTCCTTTCGTCGGCAAGCAGAGGGTAGTGGATTCGACGCCGGAGGGGCTGCAATCCCAGGTCGTCGCCGGGCTCAAGGGCTCTGCCGTCAATCCGCAGGCGGTCGTTACCGTCGTCGACAAGCCGACGAGCGCCGTCATGCTCAGCGGTGCGGTCAAGACCCCCGGAAAGATCGTGCTCACCGCCCGTCAGGAGCGGGTGCTCGACGCGCTCAATCAGGCCGGTGGCCCGACGGTTGCCCCGGGTGCGGCCACGGTCACCGTCGTTCGCGGCTCGCAGAGAGCCAGCGCACCGCTTGACCGCGTCATGCGGGAAGATCGCCAGAATATCCGTCTTTCGCCCGATGATCAGGTCATGATCGATGGCGATGCCGCCAGCTACACGGCGCTTGGCGCCTTCAAGAGTGCGGGTGAGTTCCAGTTCGAATCCGGCAAGCTGACATTGGCGCAGGCCGTCGGCCGTGCCGGTGGTCTGCTGGATGACCGCGCCGATGCCCGCAATGTCTATGTCTTCCGCAACGAGATCACTCAGGTTCCGGCGGCGACTGCTTCCGGCGCCAAGGGCCCGGTTGCGACGGCGACGAGCATGCGGCCGGTGATCTATCACGTCAACATGCGGGATGCGTCCAGCATCGCGCTCATGCAGCTCTTCCAGATGCAGAAGGGCGATGTGCTTTATGCCAGCAACGCACCTCTGGTGGATTCGGCCAAGCTGCTGACCGTGTTCCAGAAGAGCGTGCCGACGGCCGCCGCCCCTCTGCCAGGTAGCGGCAACTGACAGGCCGCGCTACAAAAGCTGTAGCGCATCCATTGCCGATTGCGGCCGTGAAGCGGGGTCATCAAGGCAACAGGCGCGGGCGAAATGCGAAAGCTTCTCCGTTGCGTGCGCCTCCATTGTTGCGATGAGCCGCAAGGCAAGCCGCCCGACTGAGAAAATATCCTGATTTGGGTTTGCGGCCGCACCCTGCATCTGCTCCGGTGCCGCAAATCCGGCCGAGGCGGCAAATGCCATGCCCCGTTGCCTGTGCTTCTGGCCAATTTCCAGCGCAATGCCGAAATCGCCGAGCCTGACGGTCGCGACGCCATCCTCCTGCAGCAGAATATTGGCAGGCGTCACATCGCAATGAACATATCCCCGCATATGCATGGCGTTCAGGCCTTCCAGCACCCGGCGAAGCACAACAACCGCATCCTGTAGAGTGATTGGCCGGGCGATGGTCTGCGACGCCAGCGATAACGGGAGCCATGGCTGCAAAAGCCCCGGCCGCCCATCGGGCAATCGCAACAGTGCGGATGTTTCCACCAGGCACGGGTGGCGCAGGGCAAGCCCGATCTGTGCCTCCTCCCGCAGTCTTTGCAGCAGCGCCGCATCGTCCGCCGATGCCGGCGGCACGGTTTTCAGGGCGTGAAGGGAGCCGAGGTCACGGTGCCGCAGTTTCAAAAGCAGCGTCGTGTCGCTCTCATGGGCAATTCCCTCGACGGCAAAGCTGTCGGCGATCCAGACGGGTTTTACTGCTGAAAAATGTGAGACCTTTCGATCGAGCGCATTCCGCAGCCGATCGATCAGGTCGTTCTGTTCTTCGGCGGGCCTTTCGCGCGTGCCGTCATGGCGAATACTCCGCCACAGTTCGGAAAAGCGCGCGCTCACCTGCAAATATGCAGAATCCGGGCCTTGCAGCTCATCGTTGCTCACGCTCGTTTCCAATCACGATGGCGCTGATGTTTTCGCGTGCGTTTTCGATCAGCGCTTCCTGTATCAGGGCGCCGGCGCATTCCTTGAGAAGCGTGCCACTGATGACCTCGGCAATTGTTCGCTCTTTCAGGATCTGCACCAGCGGGGCGCTGCAGAGAAGCAGCCTGTCCTGCGGCCCCCAGTCTTCATGAATGATATCCGGACGGAACTGCTGGGAAAGTCCGACGCATTGGGACAGCTGCTTTTTCATGCCGACAACGACGTGATCGCGGGAAAGCTGATGCATCGTTCCGTTTTTCAGAAGGTAGGCGCGTGCGTCGCCGGACCAGACGATGCTCAGCCTGTCGACGCTGATATGGGCGATGACCACACTGGCGGCCGGCCTGTTTTCCGCGGCTGCGGCCTGCCGTGACAAAAGAAGGCTGTTGACGGTGCCGAGCTTTCCCCGAATGTTCTGCGTCATCATCTCCGGATTGTCGGCATCCGGGGTCTCGGACAGAATGTTGGTGACCAGTCGGGCAGCTTCAACGGCGCCGTGTGTATCTCCCTGTCCGTCGGCTATGGCGAAGAGGGCAGGGTCTCTTGAAACGAACAGCGAATCCGCATTCAGGGACAGCCGCGTTCCCGCGTGCGTCGCATAGCTGTAGATGACCGGCGACGGCGGCTCGGCGGAGCGCGCAGGCCGCGTTGGCGGAGGTGCCTGCGCAGGCGCGCTGTCTTGCGTCGGCGCATGGGCGCGGGCGGCACCCGCCCCGTCCTCATCGCTCTTGCCCGCCATTTCGCTGAACAGGCGCATGAAATCGGAAGCCTTCGGCTTGCCGTCGAATTTGAGCCCTCGCGGTCGGCGGCTGAGGGGATCGATATGCCACCAGAGGCTGGTCGGCGGTCGGCCGCGCGCCATTTCCGGTTCGTCGTCGTCCTCCCGGGGTTTTGGCAACCGCAGTTTCCTGACCGCGGCGTTGAAGCGCGCAATCTCGAAATCGCCGGTCATGGAGGTCTCGGCCAGGGCCTCGGCCGCCATGAACCAGGTGTCGTCCAGATAGAGTGTTCTTGGATGTTTCCGGAAGCTGTTGAGCTGGGCGATGATGGCGAGCGGATATTTCCGCCCCACCCGGTCCGTGCTGGGCAGCAGCACGCCCACATAGGCGCAGTTTCCCCAGATGCCCCTTTCAATGATGAAGCGTATGGGTGGGGACGATGAGAATATGGCTGGCCAGCGGCCGGAGAACATATCCGCGCAGGCATGCAGGCCGGATCGCATCCAGTCGTCAAAGATGCTGATCAATTCCCGTTCAAGGCCGTCGGAGATGAAATCGCCGTGGCTGGGTACCTTGCCGAAGAAACCGATGCGGTCGCTTTCCGCTGCGGTTTCCGCGGGTCTCGATGCCTGATTGACCATCAGACGGAAACGACCGCTGAGGTTGTCGTCATCGCTACCATTTTCAATCCCCTCCGTTAAAAATCCATATGCCGCCTGCCGTCAAAACTGCTGGGGGCAGGCAAAGCTCGACATCGCCTCCAGTCTGAATGGATTGAGAACCGACCCGAACTGAATATCGAATTCGGCCGTCTGGCCGCCATTATCAAACCGTACCCGCAAAAGATCACCGGACTGGCTTTCGATATTTGCGCCGTCGAACAGGCGGAATGGTGACCAGTCGCCGTTTTCGGTCTTCGCCTGCTGCCAGCCGCCCGGCTGGAAGGCGATGCGCGACAGGCTCGCCGTATTCTCACGGGAGGGCCAGGTGATCGACTTCGCCTGGATCGGGCCGTGATAATAGACCACCCGCTCACCCTCGATTTCCAGCATCACGGCGCTGGAGGCATTGGTGAGCGAAACGGGTTTGACATTGATCGAAACCGCCGGCGTCTCGCTGCCATTCGGGAAGAAGGCACGCGAAATCTTGTCGGCATTTTCGAACTGGGCGATGGCGCTGCTTGGAATGCCGGCGGCGCCGAAGGTGCCTTTCCAGCTCCAGGGGGTGGTCGTCTTGTCAACGAAAGGCTCCATGCGCTGCTTGAAGAAGCTCTGGAAAACTCCGGTCGGGCCGAACAGACGCGTAAAATCCGCAATGGCGACATCGCGGGAGGAGGACCGGTCGAAAGGATAACGCCCGGTCACGATCGAAGAGCACAGGGAGGCTGAATCGGCCGCCCAGAGGTCTGCAATACGGCTGCGTGCGGATTTGACCGCAAGCGAGCCGACATCGGCCGCCACCCCCGCCACCCAGACATCGAGCGGCGCCGGCAGTTGGCGTGCCTGCTGCAGCAGGTCCTGATTGGCCTTGGTCAGCTGGCTGTCCACATCGAACACCTTGGCGACCTCGTCGGAGGTGGTTGCAGAGCGGGCGAGCTGCTCGTTCAGCATCTTGAAATTGGAAAGCAGCTGCTCGGCTGGAGAGCCCGCTGCCTTGCCGCCATTGGTTTCCGCGCCGGCTGCCGGGGCGGCTCCCTTGGCCGCCAGCATATCCCGCAATCGCGCATAGGGGTCCGCCGCATTCACGGTGGCGGCAAGAACGGCCGCCGTTGCATCGCCTTCGGCGGCGGAAGCGAGGCTGGCCGGATCTGCGCCCACACTGGGGCGCAGATCGGTCGCTTCGGCGATGGATTTTGCCGCCTCCACCAGAATGTTGCGCTCATTGGCGAGGGCGCGGGTTGTTTCCACCGCGTCGCCCAGCGTCTGGGAGGGCTTGACCCTCAGATCGGCCAGCGTATCGGCCCATTTCTTCTCGAAACGGTCGAAATAGATTTGCAGCGCGGCCTGTGCCACCTGTTCGACCGTCGCGCCGCGGATCGCGTCGTCGGAACCACGCACCCATCCTTCCGAAAGCGCGATACGCGCCGCATGGGCGATCTGCGGAATGACGACGCTGCGATATCCTTGCGCCGTGAAGAGGCCTTCTATGCCCTCCGCCATCGGGGCCTTGCTGCGGCGTTCGAAAGCGCGTTCTCCAAGCGGGCCGAAGGCCGTGGCGGGCGTCCATTCCATCAGCTCCTGCGCCTGCGGAAGGCCGGCGAGAATATCATAGGCACGGGTGCCGATCGCCTGGTCGCGGATGGTTTCGCGGGCGGTGTCGATGAGGCGGGCATCAAGCTCGATCGGGGCGAGTACGCCATCCGCCAGGGCCCTTGCGTGCTGGTCCAGCGCCTCCCGGGCCGCCGCCCTTCCGTCGCCGGGATAAAGGGACGCGAACATCTGATGTGTCTGCATTGTCAGGAAATCCCGGTCCAATGCGCCCATGCCGCCAAGCATTCCATAGAGTTTCAGCGAATTGAACGTGCGGGTGACATCCTTTTCGTCCTTTAGCTGTTTCTGCAGCTGCACGATCATGCGCGGCAGCAGAAGGGCGTTCAGTGCGCGCTGATAGGCATCGCGCTGCCGCCCGGCGATCTTGTCTTCCTGATCGAGACCGAAACTGACATTCCACACACGCTCCCGGGCAAAGCCGGAATTGACGTCACGCAGATTATCGAGTGCTGGAAGGATGCGCAGGAAATCGGCATCGGCGACATCGCGCACGGGAATGCCTTGGACCAGCTGCTCATAGGCGCCGAGCCTGCGGTCGGCTTCCGCCAGCGCCTGCGTATTGGCGAAATAGGTGAAAATCCAGCCCGTGAAGACGACGGCAACCGCGACCGCGCAGGCCGTATAGGCAATGCGCCGGACAAGCAGCTGCCGCCCCGAAAGGCGCTTGTCGCGCATCACCAGCGCGGCTTCCGGGAAGATGACATCCTTGAAGAGCCGCGCAAGGAAATAGCTGCGGCGAGCCCGTGGTGCACTGACAGGCCGTTCCGTTTCCGGCTGCGTTCCAGAAGCGAGATAGACGCCGCGTAGAAGCGGCGCTTCGATCAGGGGGGAACTAGCGCAAAGTTCGCTCAGAGCTTCGTGAAGCCGGTCTTTCAGCCGCGCCAGCTCCGCCGGGAACCGGAAGATACGCCCGCGTATCTCCGCATTCTGTTCCTGCTGCAGGCGCTCGATCAGCATCGCGTCGACCCGCTGCTGCAACAGTTCGAACTCTTCCGTCAGCCGTTGCGGCAGGTCCTTGGCGGAATAGCTCTCATCCAGCTTGAAGGTCGTGCCCCAGACCTGCTGGCGATCGGTCTTGTTGAAACCGTCGAAGAATTCCACAAAGCCATGCAGGAGGTCGGCCTTGGTCAGCACGATATAGACCGGCACGCGGGCGTGCAGATATTCATCCAGTTCCGAAAGGCGCTGCCGGATGGAGCGCAACTCCTGCCGCTGCTCCTCGGGATCGCGGGTGAGAAGATCGGGGATGGACAATGTCACCAATGCGCCGTTGATCGGCTGCGAACGGCGATATCGTCTCAGAAGGCCGAGGAAACCTTCCCAGCCGGCTTTCGATGAGCCATCGAGATCATCCTGTGTGGTGTAACGCCCTGCCGTGTCGATCAGTATCGCCTCGTCGGCGAACCACCAGTTGCAGTTGCGCGTGCCGCCTATGCCTTTCACCGCGTTTTCGCCGAGCGCATCGCCAAGCGGAAATTGCAGGCCGGAATTGGTCAGCGCCGTCGTCTTGCCGGAGCCCGGTGCGCCGAAGATCACGTACCAGGGCAGATCGTATATGTAACCGAACCGCTTTTTCGTGACGCGCCGCAACAGCGCCAGGGCTTCCTTCAGGCGTGTCTGGATTTCGCCGATCTCGGCCTGACGGTTGGCGAGAGCCTCCCGCTCGATGCTGTCGACGAGTTCCTTGTCCTGCTTGCGGCCGCGGTAAATCGTGACGACGATGTAGATCAGCCAGATGGCTAGAATAATGCCGATGGCGATGAGCCGGGCCTGCGTCGTTCCAAGCGGCTTGAAATCGCCGAGCGCAATCAGGTAGCCGTAAAACCAGATGACGACGCAAAGCGCGATCACCCACAGGAGCGACAGGAAGCGACGTCCGACGAGGGCCGCATAGCTCTCGACATAAGAGCGGATCGTATAAAAATAACTCAATGGATTCATGGCTGCGCCTCTCCCGGCTGCTGTCCTGAACTGTTCTCTATGGTCGGCGAGAGAATGCCGGCGTCGCTCAGTTTTTCATCGGGGTTGGTCAGGACCATGATTTCCGTTCTGCGGTTTATCTCGCGGCCTTCATCCGTCTTGTTGTCGGCGATCGGGTCGCTGTCGGCGCGGCCTTCCGTCAGGATCGCTTCCGGGCCGGCGAATTGCGAAAGAATGTCTCCGACCGCTTTGGCGCGCGCTTCGGAAAGATGCCAGTTCGACGGGAATTCCACGGTCTTGATCGGTACGTTATCGGTATAGCCGATGACGACCGCGCGGAATTTTTCCGCCGCGAGCGCGCCGCCGATGCGCTGGATCAGATCGCGGAACTGCGGGCTGACCTCGGCGCTGCCGGTGGCGAAAAGGCCTGAATTATTGATGCGTATGCGCAGTCGTCCGTTGACATCCGCCAGCGTGACCAGCTTCTTTTCGACCTCCGGCTGAAGGAAGGCCATCAGCTTTTCAAGCCGGGACGGTTGCTTCGGTTCCACGATCTTCGGTGGTTCCACGACCCTGGGAATATCGACTTTGACCGGTGGTTGCGGCGGAGGGCTCGCAATCAGCACGCTCGGCGTCTCGTTTGGGGGCAGATGGGCCAGCCGCTCGAAAGTGACATCGGATGCGCTGTTGAGTGACAGTGTGAAGAAAAGATAGCCAAGCGCGAAGGCGAGCGCCATCAGGGACAGCAACGTCCAGAGCGCGGCCATCGTCCGCAATGGCGTATGCCGGGCCTCGACACCTTTCCAGTGCGGTGAAAGTTCCCGCTCGAAAGCGCCATACTGGCCGATCAGCGTCTTGTAGAGACTGTCGCGGATGCGCGAAAGCTCCAGCGCGCCCTTCGGTGAAACGCGGGTGCGTCCTTCAAAGGCGAGCGACAGGCACAGATAGATCAGCAGCAGCAGATCCTTGTTGGCGCCGGGCGACTGGTGGAAGTGGTCGAGAATGTCGAAAACCCTGTCGCCACCGGTGACATCATTGTGGAAGGTGGACACAAGGCCGGAGCGCGCCCAGCCTGCCCGCACGCCCCAGGGCTTGCTGAGAATGACATCATCCACGGTTGCGCAGACGACATAATGCGCGGCCCGTGCCCGCTCGGCGCTGATGCGGGCGGAGGCAAGATCGCGCTCATAGCGGGTGATCGCCTCCAGGCAGGCACGGCGCAGATGATCCGGGTCCGGCTGGGCGTCGCTGAAGCGCAACAGATGCGCGAGATTGAGCAGCGGCGCTGCCGATTGCACCAGCGTCGGCACATCCTCGCCACCGAAGCGGAAGCCGGAAAGCAGCTGGTCGACCGGCATGGTGGTCGTGTTGCCTTTCGGCCGTGCGGCCGGCTCGTCGGTCTCGATGATGTCTTCGAGGATCGTCGCCATGTTGCGGGCGTTCTGGTTGCGGCGGCGGCTTTCCTCGGTGATTTCGACCACCGTTGGTAAATCCTGCCAGGAGGAGGGCTTTTCGTTGCTCATTCGCGTAACGCCCACATTTCCATCTCAAGCCCGGGAAATTCGCCCGCCAGATGCAGGGCGATGGCGCCCGATGTCTCGAGCTGTTTCCAAAGTGGTGATGTCGTGTCGATTTCGAAATAGACGGTGCCGGAACGATAGGGCAATTGCCGCGGCAGAACGGGTAGCGAGCGCACGGGAATGCCCGGCAGCGCGACATTGACCAGTTCCGAAATCCGCTCGACCGGCCCGACCTTGATCTGTGCCGGCAACCGGCGGCGAATGTCCTCGGCGGCCATATCAGCACGTACCGCCAGAACGAAACCGGCATCGCGCAGCAGGGTACGGTCGTGGATGGTGCCGACACGCACGCCATGGCGGCGCTCCACCAGTTCGATGGCAACGGCCGCCTGTTCCAGAACCGCCGAAAGCGACGTGCGCAGATCATCGAAAACCGCGCCGAAGGTGGCCTTCAGATCATCGTGACGATAGGGCGGGAAATTCGTCGCCCGTTTTTTGTCCGTCGTGAAGGTGGCGAGTTCGCCGGCAAGCTGGATGCAGTCCTCGTAAAAACGGATGGGGTGAAAACGCGTGGCGTTGGCGCCGCGATGCGAAAGCAGCGGATCGGCCCGGTTGAGGATCTGCAGCAGGAAGTAATCGCCCACTTCCGCTGTTCCGCGGATCGTCGGATCGCCGATGCGCTCGGCGATCGCCTGGGCGCGGTGGCGCACGATCCCCAGAAGCTCCGTCAGCAACTCGTTGAGACGCGGTGCCGCGGCGCAGGTGAGACTGGGCGGAATGAAATCCGGATCGAGGATGACCGCACGGTCGGAGCGAACCTCGATCACCCGCGCAAGCCCGATAAGATCGTAGCCGGAAAGGTCGTCGCCGGTCTTGAGGAATTTCAGGCTGAGACGGCCGACATCGATGGGTGCGACAAAATCCGTCTCGATATTGGTGTCGGAGACCTCATAGCTGGAGGCGGTGAAGCGCACATTGTTGGTGTCGTTGCGGCCCGATGCGGACATGTCCGCCTTGCCGGGCTGGCGGGCGGGCAAGGCGAGATAGATAATGGCGTCCTTGACGCTGTCATCGAGATCGAGCGGCGGCGGCAGGTCGGAATCCTCCGGCGCCTCGAAAGGGGTGCCATCGGGAAGAACGCCGCGCAGGTTCGACAGGGCAAACTGCCCGATCGACAGCGCACTGCGGTCCATGCCGATCTCGGCAATGCCCCAGGGATAGGGAGAAAGATTGCGCGTCGTGTTGCGCACGAGGCGCTCCGTCCAGCGGTCGGATTGCTGGAAATGCTGGACGCGAAGAAACATGCCTTCGCTCCAGGCAACACGGTTTTCATGTCTCATCGTGGTTGTTTACCCCCTTGGCATCGGTCGTCATCGCGTCAGGCTCTGCACTGGGCGCGGCGTCACCGCGCGCTGCCCGTTGCAGAAACTGCCTGACCGGCAATTGACGGCCGTTTTCTTCAAACTGCTTTTTGTAGGCGGACCAGTAATCGGTCCTGGTGATCAGCGACTGCCAGTCCCTGCGCTCGATTTTCGCGCGAATATCGTTTCCGGCATCGACCGAGGCTTCGAGAAGCCGCGGCTCGAGTTTCTGCGTGCATGTGTGCATGAGTGTTTCAAGAGAGGCGGTAAGCCGACGCTGCTGATGAATAAGGGTTTCCAGGCGTTCGCTTAGTGACGCATGTGGCGCGGCAGCGGTGTGATCGCTTTCGATGTCGAGAACGGCCATGCACTCGGCATTTTCCCTTTCGAGCGCGGTCAGAAGATCGCCGATCCCTGCCTCTGCGCCGGAGGTTTCTGCTGGCCATGTTGCTTCTGCGGCGGGGTCTTCGTTTTCATCCGGAAAGACGCTGTCGAAATCCTCGCCCTGCGACGGTGATGCCGGGCGTGCGATCATGACCGGCGTGTTCAGCGCGTCCGTGTGCTCGTGCCTGCTGCTTGCGGCCGGCTCTTCATCCCAGTCTTCCGGCAGTACCGCACCCATGCCGCCGGCCTTGGGCGGAGCGCTCCAGCCGATCTCGACATTGCGTGAAATGGATTTGGGTTTCGGGCCGGCGGCACTGCCGCCCGTTTCCATCCAGTCATCCTGCGGCAGCGTGCCGCCCAGCACCCCGCCGGCGGAGCGCCCGTTCGGGGCGATATCGGCAAGGATTGCGGAGATGGTCAGGGGTTCGTCGCTCATCCGCAGGGAGGCATCGGGATCGGAAAAATCCAGTTCGGCATCGCCGCTGATGACCACTTGGAAAATCTGGCCGCCGATGTTGATCTGCGAGCCATCCTGCAGCCGCGCGCTTTCCCCTTCGAGCAGCAGCCGGCCATCGACCAGCGTGCCGTTCGCACTCTGGTCCACGATCGTAAAACCTTCACCATCGCGGCTGAGCGTGCAATGCAGCTTGGAAACGCGCCGTTCATCGTCGTCGATCTGCCAGTCGCAATCCCGCGACCGGCCGATGACGCGGCGGCCGCGCTCGAAGCTCCATTGGCCGGGTTTTGCGGCCCCGATATTCTGTGTGTGCCTGAGCGCCAGTTTCATGTCATGCCTCACCCGGAGATTGCCGAGCCTTCCCGCTCGGTCACGATGGCGTCGGTGCTGTCTTTTTGTGCCGGTGCCACGCGGGCCCAGCTGTTCCAGCCAAGACGGGCGGGAGCATTGGGCTGGCCCAGCTGGCAGAAGGGAATATCCTCCTTTTTCAGGATCACCTGCACATCGAAATCGAGCGCGCTTCCGACGAAGAGCCGTGTCAGCGAGAATATCTCGGCGAGCCGTTTGGATCCGGGCGTCAGTGCCAGATAATCCGCATAGGCGACCGGGCCGATGACGACCCGGAAGCCGCCGCTCATATCCTCCACGGCGCTACCCGCCGTGGTATTCTGCCCCAGCCGCAGCCCTGATGCCTGCCCGAGCTGGCTCTGTTCGTGAAGCGGCAAGGGTACCCATCGCCGGCGGAACTGTTCAACGACGACCGGAAGCCCGGTAAATTCGCAAAGGGCCGAGGTGAGCGCCGAGACATTGCGGTTGCGGCTGGCGAAAAGCCCGCTGAAACGCAGAAGCGTATCTTCGCTCACCCCGGCTTTCTCGGTCAGGCCGGCCGTGCGGAAGCCGGTAAGCGCAAGCAGCGTCTTGCGGAAACCGTTGTTTTTTCCCTGATCGGACCAGCGTAGTCCCCTGGCGAGGCGATATTTTTCCGAAGCGGTTACAAACAGCTCGCTGAATCTGGCTGCGAACAGATTGAAGAAGTTCGCCAGTGCGCCGGAGCGGCTGCGCTCTTCCCGTTGCAGCAATTCGCCATAGGCTGGCGGCAGCGAACCGAGTGGCCCGACAATCGGGGCGAAGGCCGATTTCAGCTGGGAAACACCGTGTTTGCGGCCGAACCCGCTGATCGCCAGCGCCGTGGGCTGCACGCCGCCATGCGCCGCAATCGTCAGCCCGTCATCCGAAACGTGCTGGGCAACGCGAAAGGCGGTGGCCGGATCAAAACGGCCGGGATCGGCGCTGAGAAGAGCGGCCTGCTGATCTTTCAGTGTCGGTATCTGCTGTTCCATCCCGGTCTCCTAGAGCAAAGGCCGGTCCGCCGCGCGGGCTGGCCAGCGGGCAATCGGTTTGGAATGGCCGCGCATCGTCGCCGTCAGCCGGGTGAAGCTGTTGATCGAGGTATAGAGGCCGAAGAAGTGGTTGAGCACACTGGCGAAAATGAAGGCGGCGGGGCGTGCGATGAGCGCCGGATCGAATTCCACGGTGATGTCGGTTCCCGGCACCATCGCCGAGCCGATGCGGGCGTGGGAATTCTGGGCCTCGACATTGCTGATCGATTCAACCAGCTGCCGGGTTTCCGGGCTGTCCCTGAAGGAATAGAGCGACAGAATATCCTTCAGCGGAGCGCCGCCATTGTCTGAAAGCGAGAGATGATTGAGCAGCAGATGCGAGATGAGCCGCCATTCGCGCGCCGAGCGTTCGTTGACGCGGATGGCCGCTGTCGGCGGCATCAGGGCATGGATGGACTTCACGGCTTCGTTGCCGGCTGAAAGCTGGAGGAAGGGGTGTCCACCGCCAAAGGGAAGCTGGCTCGGCAATTCGCGGTTGATGCAGAGCGTATCGACACTCGCCACCATGTCGAGCGGCCCGAGCGGCCCGCGCTTTTGATCCACGAAGGCGATATCGGTATCGGAAGAGCCGTCGTCGTCGAAGCGGCGCTGGATCTGCCAGAACACATTCGAGCCGTTGTTGCGCTGGGTGCGCCCGAAAAACGGAGAAGTCTTTTCCGTCTGCCCGGAGCGGCTGGTCAGCTCGACATTTTCGACGGCGTAGATTTCACGGGTCCGCTGCCGCCTCGCGTCAGGCAGAAGACGATATTCCGTGCGTGTTCCATCAAGGCTCAGCGGTTCGCAGTTCTGCTTGAACAGGTTGATGACCGGTGAGGCATTCAGCACGAAATCCTTGACGGAGACCATGCGCTCAAGCCGCGTATCCGCCGCATCCAGATAGATATAAAGCTCACAATTGCCGCCGCTCCACCTGTGCAGACCGTCAATATCGAGAAAGAGGAATTTCTGCGGCAGCGCGAAGAATTCGGTGAGAAGCCGGTATCCGTCAAAACTGTTGGCCGGATAGGGCAGCATGGCCTGATCGCGCGTATAACCGGATGGCTTCAGATTGGCGGCGGGCAGGAAAACTGCCTCCTTGTCCTCGGAGTGACGGGCCAGCGCCATGCCCACGCAGTGGTTGGTCAAGAGCTCGTAAAGCGCCGTCGCCTGTTGCCAGGCGGCAGACAGGAATATCTGCAGTTTCGTCAGCCCCATTTCCGGGAAGGTACTGCCGCGTGGCGCGGTGCTACGCAGGGAAAGTCGCAGGCAGCTTGCCGCACCGGCGAAGGACGCTGAAAAAGGCGCATCGATCGGCTGGCCGGAAAGCGTCGCCGCGGCGATCTGCAGCGGAACGATCTCCACCTCCTGCGTCGTGCGGAAACGGCAGCTCTCGCCGCCTACCGGTTCGGCGAGAATTTCGCTGTGACGCGGAAGCGGCTGCACGGTTGCCAGCGCGGGGCTCGGTGCAAACTGAACGACGCTCATCGAAGGGATCGGTGCAAGATAATGCGGATAGAGCGTTTCCAGCAGGCTGTCCGACAGTTCGGGGAACTCGTCGTCCAGCTTCTGGCGCACACGGGCGGCGGAATAGGCGAAGCTCTGGATCAGCCGCTCGACATGCGGATCGTCGGCGACATCCCCCGTCATGCGCAGCCTGCCGGCAATCTTGGGAAACGCCGCCGCGAAACGCGATGCGCGTTTTCGCAGCGCGAAGAGTTCGTCATTGTATTTTTCGAGGAAGCCGTCAGCCATTCGTCGCCTCCACCAGAAAACGCTGCGTGGACGGATCGATCCGGGATTCAAAACTGATCGGCGGCATGCCTTCCTGAAGGCGGAAGCTCGCCTGTATGCGCATGCGAAGCGCCCGGTCGCCATCGGTACGGTTTTTCAGGATCGTCACATGCACGTCGGCAAGACGGGTTTCGAACAGGGAAATCCGCCGCTCAATGCTGCGTGCGAGCCGTGCCTTGGAGGCGTCCGTCACCAGATTGGCCGAGAGAATGCCGTCCACGCCATAGCTCACCAGCGCGTCGGACAGTTCCCTCAGCGCTGCGGGCGGGCCGGCCGGGTTACGGCGGGTATTGAGCAATGCCTCCAGATCGCGGCGGATCACCTCGCGCATCTCGCGCGCCTGATCCTTCAGGCTGACGAGCGCGTCCGTTTCCGCATCCGGCGCATCGTCCAGCAGCCGGTCCAGAACGGAGCGCGACAGCGTTCTTTGCCGCGCGCGATATTGCTCCAGCGGATCAACCACGGGCGATCTGCCTTTCATCGTCGGAGGCGGCGGAAAGGGAGCCGGTTTCGTGGAACGGCACCACATCGTCGCCGATCAGCAGGCAGCGCTGCCCTTGCCCGGTCGCCAGCGGCTGGTCCTCATCGCTCCAGCGTGTTTCCCGGCCAAGCAGAAGGCCAACATCGTCCTTCGCACTGTGATAGATCGCCGGAAGCAGCACGGATGCGACCGCGCCGTCGCGCAGGGTCAGCTCAGCCCCGCGGAAAGCAAGGTCGCGCGGGCGGCTCATGGGGTCGATGGTGAGGCTCTCGATGCGGCCGTAATCGATCCACAGGTAGCGGCCACCATTGGTCAGCACTTCCAGCGCATGCGGAATGCGGTCGTCCAGATCGCGAATATCGCTCGCGCTTTTGCCATTATGGCCGATCGGCACATTGCCGCGTTTTTCATCGAGTTCAGCAAGCGCGGCTCTGGCGGCATCCGCGTCGCCGCTGCGTGCGGCGATATTCGCCCGGATGGCCAGCTGGTCGAGTTCGGATGGACCGCCGGGAAAATCCGGCACCGCGCCGTTCTCGAACCACGCATTGCGCGCGGCCATGGCGCGCAGTTGATGACGAAAGAGGGAAAAGCCGACACTGTCCTGCGGCGAGAATGTTGCGGCCAGATTGCATTGCGCATCGGCCTTCTCATAGTCGCCGGCAAGGACCAGCAGGTCGATATAGAAATGCCGGCCGTCCTTGTCGGTGGGCTTCGTCTTGACGTGTTCGCGCGCAAGCCCGATCGCGTCCTGCAGCCGGTCGTCATCGAGAAGGCGGGAAATGTCGTCGCGCAGCGTCATGCGGGTATCCTTTGTGGCTCGGCCGAAGGCCGGGATGCGGCGGCGGGCTGCACCATGGTTTCGGCAATGAGGTGAAAGCTCGTGGAGACGTCATCGAGCTGGAAATGCGGCTGGAGGCGCACGGTACAGGAGAATGTGCCGGGCTTGCCGGGAACTTCGAAGACGTTGATCCCGGCGGAGCGCAGCGGGTAGCGCGTGCGCAGCGCCGCTTCCGCATCGTCATTGCCGAGCGTGTAGGAGGAAAGCCAGCCTTCCAGCTTGCGCTCGATCGTCGAGGCGTCGCTCAGCTGGCCGATATCGTCGCGCATGATGACCTTGAGGTAATGCGAAAACCGGGAGGCGCACAGCACATATTGCAGCATGGCGGCAAGACGCGCGTTCTGTCTCGCCGCTTCGCTGGAATAATGGCCGGGCGCATGCAGGGACTGGTTGGCGTTGAAGATCGCCATGCCGGAGAGATAGGTGGTGGAGACGGGCACGATGCCGAGATCGGAAAATTGCTGTTCCTGCCCGGTCGTCAGCTGCACCTCGACGGGCGGCTGGGCGGAAAGGCCGTTGCTTTCGATACCGAGATCGAGCGGCGGCAATTGCCGGGAAGAGAGCATGCCGCCATCCACGGCGTCCTGCGTCACACCGCGCAGATCGGCAAACCAGCCGGAATCGACGAAGTTGCGCACCACCACCGTTGCGAAGGCAAAGGCGGCATTGCCCCACAGCAGGGTTTCGCCGCCTTCCGCCACATGCTCGCGGAACGGAAATCCGTCATCGCGGCCGCGCGCATAGGGCTTGTAGGGAGAGCGCAGCAAAACGCGCGGTGCGACAAGGCCAACGAAGCGGGAATCGTCGCGTGCGCGCAGCGCATTCCACCGCAGCCGCGATTTATCCTGCTTCAGCGAGGAAAAGTCGTGAACCCGGCTGAGTTCGGCGAAGTCCTGCAGGCCGACGGCGGAAGGCGCTGCCGCCGCCACGAAGGGGCAGAAGGCTGCCGCAGCCACCATGCCGATTTGCGACAGTGTGGTGATGGAATCGGCACCCTGTAGATCGTCAGGGGAAAAGGCGTAGTCACCGATCAAGAGGCCGACCGGTTCGCCGCCCGGCATGCCGAATTCGCGGTTATAGACGACTTCGAAAAGATGGCTCTGGTCGAAGTCGGTGGCGCGTTCCGTGTTGCGGGCAAGGTCACGCCAGCTGGCGTTCAGCAGCTTCACCTTGACATCGGTGCTCCGGCCCGCCTCACGCACGACCATGGCAAGCCCGCGCCATCTCGCTTCCATCGCCTGAAAATCAGGGTGGTGGAGAATGGCGTTCACCTGGCCGGTCAGCGCATCGTCGATGAGAGCGATGAGCTGGTCGGCGAAAATACGGGCGTCCGGAAAGGACTGATGCGCCATGAGCGGACTCCGGATGATGAACGGGGCCGGGGTGGCGGACCACCCCGGTCCGGGCTCAGTTCTTGGACGGAATACGGGCGACCATGCGCAGCGAGGTCGTCAGTTCTTCCATCTGCAACCAGGGCCGCATCCATGCGACCGCATTGTAGGCGCCGGGTTTGCCCGGCACTTCCTGCACGGTCACCTTGGCGTCGCGCAGCGGATATTTCGCGCGGCTTTCCTCACCCGCTTCGTCATTGGCGTTGACGTAGTTGGCGATCCAGCGATTGAGCCAGACTTCGCAGTCCGACGCCTCCATGAAGGAGCCGATCTTGTCGCGGCCCATCACCTTGAGATAATGCGCGAAGCGCGACGTGGCCATGATATAGGGCAGGCGGGCCGAAACGGCGGCGTTGGCCGTTGCTTCCGGCTTGTCGTAAAGCTTCGGCTTGTGCGCCGTCTGGGCGCCGAAGAACACCGCATAATCCGTGTTCTTGTAGTGGCAGAGCGGCAGGAAACCGAGCTTGCCGAGTTCGGCGTCGCGGCGGTCGGTGATGCCCACTTCGGTTGGGCATTTCAGGTCGAGATCGCCGTCATCGCTGGAGAAGACATGCATGGGCAGATTTTCCACCCGGCCGCCATTTTCCGCACCACGGATCGCCGTGCACCAGCCGCTTTTCGCAAAAGCGTCGGTCAGCTTCGTTCCCATGACGTAGGCAGCGTTCATCCAGCAATATTCGTCATGCTGCAGATCGCCATTCACCGCACCCTTGGTTTCGTCATAGGCGAAATCGTCGATCGGGTTGGTTTTCGGGCCATAGGGCATACGCGCCAGCACTCGCGGCAAAGCGAGCGTCACGAAACGGGAATCGTCGCTTTCGCGGAAGCTGCGCCACTTGGCATATTCGACCGTGTCGAAGATCTTTTCCAGATCGCGCGGACGGGCGAGATCGCGATAGTCCTCGAAACCGAACATGCGCGGGCTGGCCGCGGAAATGAACGGTGCGAAGGCTGCCGCTGCGATCGACGAGACACCCTGAAGCAACTGCACGTCATCGAAGGAATTGTCGAACTCGTAATCGCCGATGATGGCGCCGAGCGGTTCGCCGCCGGGGGTGCCGAATTCGTCTTCGTAGATCGCCTTGAAAAGCCGGGACTGGTCGAACTCGACAGCCTTTTCCAGATCCCTTGCGAGTTCCCGCTTGCCGGCGTTCATGACACGGATCTTGAGGTTGACGCTCGTCTCGGAATTCTTGACGAGATAGTTCAGCCCGCGCCAGGTGCCTTCCAGCTTGGCGAATTCCGGCGCCTGCATGATAGCGGCGAGCTGCTCGGAAATCGTCCGGTCCAGTTCGGCGATCGCGTGGTTGAGGGTGACGGTGAGGTTGCGGTCGTATTTGACCGTTCCCTTCAGGGCCTGATCGGTCAGCGTGCGCAGCAGATTTTGCGCGCGGTCCGGTTCGGTCTGGCGGGTTGCGGCAACCACCTTGGACAGGAGTCCCTGGTCTTCGGCGGTCGTTGCCTGTGCTTCGTTTTTCAGCAGGCTTTCAGCGCTCATGTTTCAGTCCTTCCACATGCGGCTTTAAAATGCCGCTTGAACAGGTGAAGCCCCCTTTGCGGGGGCCGTTCGGGGAGGTTTTCCTCCGCACAGGCGATTATTCGCTTGCGCCGTTCTTTTCCTTCAGTTCGGAAACGAGCGTCGCGAGGTCCGTCTTGTTCTGGAGAATATCTTCGAGCATCCGCTCCAGATCTTCCGAGCGATCGGCCTTGGAAAGCAGGTCACGCAGCTCGTTGCGGGCATCCAGAAGCGCCTTGAGCGCCGGGACCTGCTGCACGACCGCGCCGGGTTCGAAATCGTCCATGCTTTCGAACTTCAGGTTAACCTGCATGTCCGTCCCGTCTTTCTGCAGCGTATTGGCAACGGAAATATTGAGGCCCGGCGTCATGCGGCGCATCACTTCGTCGAAATTGTCGCGGTCGATCTGAACGAACTTACGCTCGCCGAACGGCTTCAGGGGCTGGGTCGGATTGCCGGAGAAATCACCCAGCACGCCAACGACGAAAGGCAGTTCCTTGACCACCATCGCGCCTTCTGTCTCGACTTCGTATTTGATGTGGACGCGGGGCTTGCGAACCCGCTCCAGCTTTTCATGTACACTTGCCATTTCAACCTCCTTGATGCCCCGTGGCATAGATGACTGTTATGGGGCGTCGTCTCGCCCCGAGTTTGTTATTTTCCGTTGTTTTCTCCGCCGGGTTTGATTCCGGCGGCCGTCAGAACGGCGTTGCGGACCTGCGCTTCAGGCAGAAGCTCCG
The DNA here is from genome assembly GCF_003208455.1 of Rhizobium sp. UGM030330-04. NCBI lineage: Bacteria > Pseudomonadati > Pseudomonadota > Alphaproteobacteria > Hyphomicrobiales > Rhizobiaceae > Rhizobium > Rhizobium sp. UGM030330-04. The sequence goes on along the minus strand of NZ_QKML01000008.1, from coordinate 180,711 downwards.
CCAGCAGTTCCGAGAAATCCATGCGTCCCCTGCGAACCAGCGTTTCGATGGAGAGCGAGATCGGTGAATGCGGCTCGGTACGGCGAAAGTAACGCGCAACCGAAAGAAGAGTTTCAAATGCCTCGTCGCGTGAGGATATGCCCTCCGGCGAGACCACGGCGGCGCGTATGACGGGTTGCCCGCTTTCATCGGTGCCCGCAATCGCGGCCGGCGCCTGTTCTACCGGTGCCGGCTCCAGGTCCCGCCCGCCCAGCGTGCGAATGGCGGCAGCCGCCTCGATAAGCGTGTTGCGTATGTTGGAACTCGGCGGAGCGGACTGGCCACAGCGCTCTGTCAGAACTGCCATGATTGCGTCAAACGAGGAGAGACAGGCATTCACCTCCGACAGATGCGAGGACATGGCGGCAACGCCCGCCTCGGAGGCTGCCCGATACAGTTCCTCGCGACGTTTGCCCTCGTTCGGCCGCTGCGCCAGCTGGAAATCCCAGAGACTGTGCTCGGCGAATTTCCCTCCCGGGATCAGGGGCGCGAGGCGAAGCGGCTGAACAAGCGTGCCTTCGCTGCCAATGCCGTTCAATCCCGCAAAAGGTGCAAATTTTTCTTCGTCATTATCGTCACTGATTGACCGCAATGAGTCCCAGTGGTTGTAAAAAAGATCGCTGCAAAGATCATAGATTTCACGTAGGCCGTGAAATCCACGCAGCCTCAGGCTTGCTTCCGCAAGCCATGCCAATATTTCGATATCCTTGCTTTCGGAATATATAATCTGCAATCCAAGATTGCTGACACTGTCCCAGCTACTGGAGATCTTCAAGTTATCTTGTGGGGATGCAGCGCGCTCTTCTGTTCGTGCCTGGTTTCTTTCATCCTTAATTCTATAGTATATTTCACGCGTTCTTGCGTCGATGCGGATATTTTCTCCGCAATCTCCCAAAAATTCTATATCTCTTTTAACATGCGGCGCGTTCAAGAGCAGTCTATCTCCAGAAAATAGTAATTGATTTTTTGTAGTTACTTCCCTTACGTGAGGCTATTCCTCAGACAGACTTATTCAAAATGTGTCTAAATTGTGGCGTCTACTGCCTAATCTCACCTGATAAAAAATAAACTTCGGGGTGGACAATGCGGTTTCATCGTCATAGTTATTCCACGTCACGTTGTGGAATGGACCGGGGCAGGAGGCTCATTGCATGTCGCATATCGATCTCAATCGCCTCATTGAAGCGCTTGAGCCTGACCTGCGCGTTACCCTTGAAGCCGCGGCTTCTATCGCGGTGCGCATGGGTCACAGGTACGTGGATATCCCGCATTGGCTGCTGGCGGTTGTAGATGCCGGTATGTATGCGGAAACATTCGAGGAATTAAAGATTCCACTTCCGGTATTGCAGGCTGAAATCGGCCGCAGTCTGGGGGAGGCCATTATTGGAGACGGCGAAGCGTTGTCGCTCTCCCAGAACGTCCTGACCGCCGGCCGGGAGGCATGGGTTCTTGCTTCCCTGGAGGCTGGACGCAACCGGGTAACGCTTTGCGACCTGCTGCTGGCGATGGATGAGGAAACCTCACTTCGCTCCTTCGTCCGCTCTGCATTTCCGTCGCTGAAGGCAATGGATCGGGCCGCGCTCGAGCGCCTTCGCAGTTCGGTTGAAGAGGGCGCAGGCGGGGATGTTTCTTCCGTGCCCGCGAGTTCCGGACCGGCCGCCGGCCAGAACGATTTTCTGCGCCTTTATACCCAGGATATGACTGCGGATGCCCGCAGTGGCAAGGTCGATCCGGTTATCGGCCGCGATGATGAGCTGCGCCAACTCGTTGATATTCTGACGCGCCGCCGACAGAACAATCCCATTCTGGTGGGCGAGGCGGGCGTCGGCAAAACGGCGGTTGCGGAAGCGCTGGCGCTGGAGATCGCCTCTGGAAACGTTCCGGAAAAACTGCGTAACGTTCGCCTGCTGAACCTCGATATTTCGCTGCTTCAGGCCGGTGCCGGCGTGAAGGGCGAGTTCGAACGGCGCCTTCATGGCGTGATCGATGCGGTAAAGCGCTCTGCCGAACCTGTCATCCTGTTCATTGATGAGGCGCATGGACTTGTCGGTGCGGGTGGCGCAGCCGGTCAGGGTGATGCGGCCAATATTCTTAAGCCCGCACTCGCAAGAGGCGAGGTGCGGACCGTCGCGGCGACGACGTGGAGCGAATACAAGAAATACTTCGAAAAGGATGCCGCGCTGACGCGTCGTTTCCAGCCCGTGCATGTGCGCGAGCCGGACGAGGCGACCGCGATACGGATGTTGCGCGGGGTGGCCGATACCTTCGTCAGCCATCACAATGTCACCGTTCGTGACGAGGCGATCGTGGCGGCGGTGCAACTGTCCGCGCGTTACATGCCCGCAAGGCAATTGCCCGACAAGGCCGTCAGCCTGCTCGATACGGCCGCCGCAGCCGTATCGCTGGCGCGGCAGACGCTGCCGGAACGGTTGCGCGCCATGGAAAGCGAACGCCGCCTTCTGTCGGACGAACTGGACTGGCTTCTGCGTGAACCGCAGGACGAAGACATGCAGGGTCGCATCCAGTCGATACGCGACGAGCTTGAGAGGCTTGAAAGCGGGATCGGTGATCTGCGTGGTCGTTACGATGCGGAAATGGCCGAACTGGCGGCGCTGGGCGAAGAGCAGCCGGCGCAGCAAACCGGCGCATCGAATGTCTCGCTTCTCCGACCTGCCGGGGAGGCGCAGCCGACAAATACCGAAAGACTTGTGCCGACGGTGGTCGACCGGGATGCAATCGCATCCGTGGTATCCCGATGGACGGGTATTCCGCTTGGCAAACTCCTGGCGGACCAGATCGAGAGCGCGCGCACGCTGGATGATCGCATGCGTCAGCGTGTCGTGGGGCAAGATGCGGCGATTGCCCGGATTGCCGATGCCATGCGCACCGCCCGCGCCGGCTTGTCCGATCCGCGTCGCCCGCCCGCCGTGTTTTTCCTCGTCGGCATGTCCGGAACGGGCAAGACCGAAACCGCGCTGTCGCTGGCGGATCTGCTTTATGGCGGCAACAGCCATCTGACGACGATCAACATGTCGGAGTTCAAGGAGGAGCACAAGGTTTCGCTGCTTCTCGGCTCGCCACCCGGCTATGTCGGTTTCGGTGAGGGTGGTGTGCTGACCGAGGCGGTGCGCCGCAGGCCGTTCGGCGTTCTGCTCCTGGATGAAATCGACAAGGCCCATCCCGGTGTCCAGGATATTTTCTATCAGGTGTTCGACAAGGGTGTGCTTCGCGATGGCGAGGGCCGCGATGTCGATTTCAAGAACACCACGATCTTCATGACGGCCAATACCGGCTCGGAACTGCTTTCGGCGCTTTCCGCCGATCCCGAGACCATGCCGGAAGGTGAGGCGCTGGAAGCGCTTCTGATGCCGGAGCTGACGAAACAGTTCAAGCCCGCTTTCCTCGGGCGCACGATCATCCTGCCCTTCATGCCGCTGGGCACGGAGGAGCTGTCGAGGATCGTGGATATGCAGATTGGCAAGATCAGGGACCGCGTCCTGGCAACATATGGCGCCGACCTGACCTTGTCCGATGCGGCGCGTGATGCGCTGGTGGCGCGCGCCGGTGCGAGCGACATCGGCGCGCGCGCCATTGAAATCATGATCGGCAAGGATCTCCTGCCGCCTCTTTCCAGCTTTTTCCTTGAGAAGGTCGTTGCCGGAGAGCGGGTCGGAGAGGTCACTGTCGATTTTGACGGAAACAGGTTCGGCATTCGTGCCGAAGCGGCTGGGGAAACGAATGAATTCGTCGCAACCGAACGGGTTGGGATGGATGAAGTTGCCGCGTCGGAAGGGTCTACCCGACGCATGCGGCATTAGACGAAGGGTAACTCGGCCTCGAAGCAAGAGGTCATTTCAGCTACAGGAGCTTACAGCATGCCAATTTATCTGCAGATTGACGGTATCCAGGGCGACGCCACGCACGAAGAACACCGCAAGTGGATGGACATTGAAGCCATTCACTGGAACGTGGCCCGCAACATGAACACCTCTGCTGGTTCTGCTGCAAACCGCGAAGCTTCCGAACCGACGATTTCGGAAGTCATTCTGACCAAGGTTAGCGATTCTTCTTCCACCAAGCTTTTCCAGGAAGCTTGCGCAGGCCGTACCGGCAAGCTCGCAACGATCCATCTGGTGACCACGGGCAACCCGGGCAACACCTATATCGAGTACCTGCTGACGAATACGCTTATCGCCAGCTACTCGGTGGATTCCAGCGGCGACCGCCCGGTTGAGACCATCAAGCTCAACTTCACCAAACTGGAAGTGAAGTACACGCCGTTCGACGACAACAACTCGCCGCAGTCTCCGATGATCGCCTCCTACGATCTGGCGACGACCAAGGCCGCCTGATAACGACGCGACCCGGTGTCGGCATTGGCCGGCACCGGGTCGTTTTCATCACAGTTTTGCAGCTCACGTCGTGATGTTTCTCATCCACGTTGGACGAGGCGGTTTTTCATGCGCTCCCAATTCGCGTTTCTTGTTTCCGTACCATTTGTCTTGGCCCTGTCCGGGTTTTCATCAGCCGGTGCGGCGGAACGGACCTGGATATATTCCGGTACCGAACTCAAGCAGGCAATCGAGGGAAAGCTTGCGCCGGAAGTGTCCGATCCGGAAATGCGCCGGCTGGTTTCCGTCGCGAAATCCAGCGCCTACATCGCCGGCGTCGCCGATCTGACAAGCGGATCGGACTGGTGCGGTGCCGGCACCGTGGCGCCCCATGAGCTTACCGACCGGATCTACACCTATCTCGGCGATATCCCTGCGGAAAAACTGGATGAACAGGCAGCCATTCTCGTGCGGGAGGCGCTTGCGTCCTCCTTTCCCTGTGAGCCGAAAAGTAACTAGTGGGACAAGCCATGCGCGTTAACTTTGACACTCTGTACGCCAATTATCCGAGCAGCGAGCCGTCACATTCCAACTATATCAGCCAGCGTGATCTTTTCACGGAAATCGGCTGGGAAGATTATATCGGCAATCCGAACTATCATAATACCTGCGCGATCCGCGTCAGCATCGCCCTGGTGAAATCGGGCATCAACATCGTGCCTTCCTCTCACCGCATCCAGAAGGGCCCCTATGCCGGGAAAGGCATCGAGGTCAATATGCGTCGCCTTGCCACTCTTCTGAAAAGGACGAGTTATCTCGGCGAACCCGAACCCTTTACGCCCGCAACGGCCCGCAACGGCATCGGCGCGCGCAACGGCGTCGTGGCATTCAACAATATTCCGGGCTATAGCGGCGGCGGTCATATCGATCTCGTGCGCGGCGGTGCAGAAGCTGCCCAGTGCGCATCGGCCTGCTATTATAATTCGGAAACGATCTGGTTCTGGCCGCTTCAAGCCAGCCGCGTATCCTGATCCAGCCACCCCTGAAACGGAGCTGCCGTCACGCGCTTCGTTCAGCCGGCCGCGTTCTTGAAAACCGTCTTCGCCACCCGGCGAGGACCGGTATCCGCCGGATCATATCCGGCTTTCCTGCGCGATGAAGGCACTCTTTCGATCAGAATTGGTCTACGGCACGGCGCGCCTGATGCGCCCTTCCGAGAGAAACTCATCGACATCCTGCTCCTGCAGCGGCGGCGCATAAATATAACCCTGCACCAGCGTGGCGCCGAGGCTTTCGAGGGCCGCGAGTTCCTGTCGCGTCTCGACGCCTTCCACAACGCATTCCAGTCCCATATCCCTGCTGAGGGTAAGAAGGGATTTCACGATCTTGTAGCTCGCCGGTTTTTCATGCAGATCCGTAACGAAGCTGCGGTCGATCTTGATCTTGGTGAGGGGAAGGGCGTGAAGCCGCGTCAGGCTGGAATAGCCGGTGCCGAAATCGTCCAGTGAAATGCCGCAGCCGAGCCGTCGCAACATTTCGACCGACTGCCTGACCTGCTCGAAATCATGTGCAAAGGCCGTCTCGGTGATTTCCAGATCCAGACGCCGCGCGTCGAAGCCGCTGTTTTCGATGATGCCGATCAATGACAGCACGCCTTCGCGGGAATTGAGGTCGTGGGCGGAGAGATTGAACGACAGCCTGAGGGGTGGGGCCCACCGCGATGCAGAAGCGAGAGCGTTTCTGAGAAGAGGCCGGGTCAGGGAGCTGACGATGCCAGCCCGCTCGGCAATGGAGAAAAATTGCGCAGGTGGAACCTGGCCGAGGACCGGGCTGTGCCAGCGCGCCAGCGCCTCAAAACCGGCGGTCTTTCCATCGCGTATATCGACGATCGGCTGGAACACGACTGCCAGTTCGTTTTCCATGTCGCGCTGCTTGAGCAGATGTTCGATGCGGGCTTCGATATTGATCTGTTTTTCGTGTTCCGCGTCAAACAGGACAGCATCTCCGCGCCGGGTCTTCTTGGCGTGGTAAAGGGCATAATCCGCCCGGTCGAAAAGCTGTTCAAGCGTGGAGGCAAGATTTGGAAAGACGGCTATCCCCATCGAGGCGGACACATGTACCGTGCCTTCGGGCATGTGGTAGGGTGCCCGCAGCTGTTCCGAGATAGCGTTTGCATTGGCAACGAGCTGTGCATCGTCGAGTATGACGGGTGCGACAATGGCAAATTCGTCGCCACCCAGCCGGAACGCCCTGCTGGCTTTCAAGGTGGCGGTAAGACGTTTGCTGACATTGACCAGCAGCCTGTCTCCCACGGAATGTCCATAGAGATCGTTGACCGGCTTGAAGCCGTCGAGATCAATGACACCAAGCGCCAGCCGGGTTCCGGTCGCCCTGGCTTTTTCCAGTTCGGTTTCCAGATGGGTGAAAAAGGCGCGGCGATTGGGCAGTTCCGTCAGGCTGTCCATATTGGCAAGCAGAAGATTCTCGTTGCTGAGCGCTTCCGTGCGCTGTTGCGAAACCACCATGCGCTCGAAATTGCGGTAATTGGTCAGGAGGATGGACATCATGCCGGCGCAGACCAGCAGCACATTGATGGCAATGGCGATGAATGTCGGCTGTCGTGACGCCAGAAAGAAGATGATGAACGCGCCGTTGACGATGACGGTGACTATGAAGGCGGCGGAGCGCACATACATCAGACAGAAAATACAGGAAATAACGGTAATCGCCATGTAGAAGGCGACGTGCGATTGCGTATAGGCATCCCCATAGGGCACCAGCAGAAAAGACCAGAGCGTGAATACCATGGCTATGCCGACCGCCAGGCGGTTTGTGCGCTGCAGCGCCGCATGGGCAACCTTCGGCTGGGGATCGATGCCGCGGGTCCTCCACCAGAACGCGACCCTGAGCATGCAGCCAAGCGTGAAAAGGGCGGGAACTCCGATGGTCAGCCAAAACGGCGCCAGTCGCATATGTGTGATGGCGAGCGCCCATGTGCTTGAAAGCAATATGAAATACATCATCGGCATCTGCCGGGTAAAGGCGCGATACTGTGCTTTCAGCAGGTCCGGATTGTCAGACCGGACGGACATGAAATGCTGCAATTTCTGTTTGGCAGTTAGTATTTTCATCCACGGCTCATCAAGTACAGAGGAGCGTTTTTAGCATAATTCCAGTTACGTCATTGGAAATACACAGGGTTAACCGGGAGGCAACTGGATCAACCCCAAGATGTACCTTGCCGCCCTGCGCAACATGTATCCATTTGTGTCTGCAAATGCGGGTTTACGTCTTTCTTGAGCAGCCCGGACCAGGCGCCTGGCCTCGTGCGATCAATTGCGATTGAGGTTCTGAACTGGCATGATCGGCCGTCTGGCCCGACTCGATAAATTCCCTTTAAAATCACGCTTGAAAATAATGAACACGTGTGCAATATGAACGCGCGTTCACTCTTGAGGAGATGGTTGTTGCGCATGGACTCGATGTCTTATCCGGATACATTGGCGGCTCGCGCCGAACTCTGCCGCAGCGTTATTCTTTCCGCCGGGGAACTGGTGCTGAAAGGTTTTCAGGGCGAAGCGACGCGCAGCTTCTCGATGAAGGGGCCGCAGGATTTCCTGACGGTGACGGATGCTGCCTCCGAGGCGCATATTCGCGGCGCGATCGCAGCCGGTTTTCCCGATGACAGTTTTTTTGGAGAAGAAGGCGGCGGAGAGATCGGCGACCGCGTCTGGGTGGTTGATCCCATCGACGGCACCGCGAATTTCGCCCGCGGCATTCCGCATTTCTGCATCTCCATCGCTTATGTCGAAAACGGACAAACCGAGATCGGCGCGATCTATAACCCCGCGCTCGATGAACTTTATTTTGCCCGTCGCGGCGAGGGCGCAACGCGCAACGGGCTGCCAATCCGGGTATCGGAGACGCAGCGCTTCGATGCGGCGTCGATCGAAATGGGCTGGTCGACCCGCGTGGCAAATGCCACCTATCTCGATGTCGTCAGGAACCTGCTCGACATGGGCACGAATGTCCGCCGTGCCGGCTCCGGCGCCATGGCGCTCGCCTATGTGGCGGATGGCCGTTCCGATGCCTATCTCGAATTGCATATGAATTCATGGGATTGTCTTGCGGGGCTGCTACTCGTCAGCGAAGCTGGCGGCGATGTCTGCCCTTTCCTGGAAATTGGCAGTATGAGGGAGGGCGGACCGGTGCTGGCCGCAGCCGGCGGTGTTGCCAGGGGCGTCAGCGAGGCGTCGAAGATACCTTTGGCCGAGCGGCAGCCGTCGGATCGGCAGCGGGCGGCGTCGGCCTGATTTCTTGACGGGCGCCCGTCCGTCCAGGGCCTGGCAAGGGCGCTTCGTGCATATGGAGGAATGAAATGGATGGACCCGTTTATGCCCGGCCTGCAATCAGCCTGATTGCGGAAGGGCTCGGCCCGCATAATGCCGCGCTTTATATCGGCGGCAGCGATGGTGCGAGTGATCTCGGGCTCCTGCGCCGGCACGGCATTACCACTGTCGTCAATTGCGCCGTCAATCTCGACATCAATCTCGTGCAGGCGGCGGCGGAAGAGGGCGACAGGCGCCCCGTGGGTTATGGCGATATCCGCTATTACAAGCTTGGCCTGATCGACGGGGAGGGCAGCCCCGACACCATGATGCTGGGGGCCTATTACATTCTTGACGGCGCGCTGCGTCAGACCATGCCGAAACGCGAAACCTATCCTTTTGCCGATGGTGGCAATGTGCTCGTCAACTGCCGCAGCGGTCGCAGCCGCTCCGTCTCGCTGGTGGCGCTTTTCCTGCACAAGCAGCAGCCGCACCTTTACCCCACCCTTGACGACGCGCTGGCCGTGATCCGCACCAGACGGGAATTGCGGCCTGATGAATGGTTCGAGACGCCGAAACCCATGCTTTATGCCGCCGCCCGCCGTGCTTCCGACTGGATCGACATGGTTGACGGCAGAAAGACCGCCCCATCATGCTGACACGTGCGCTTCCTTCCGTCGCCATCATTGCCGATGCGCATTTCCACGACACCGCCGCTGATTTCGGGTTTCCGGGCATGGAGATCGATGGTGAGCGCATCACCATGCGCAGCTGGTCGGACACACGCGAATCCACCCGGGTTTTCAACGAGAGTGCCGATGCGCTACATGCCGCGCTCGATGAGGTGCGGCAGCGCGGCATTCGCCATGTGGTGCTGCTTGGCGATTATACCGATGACGGCCAGCGGGCGACCACCGAAACGCTGAAGGGCATTCTGGAGCGTCATCGCGATGCCCATGGCACCGCCTTTTATGCATTGCCCGGAAATCACGATATTTTCGGCCCGCGCGGCCGGCACCATACCAAGGAATTCCTGACGGATAATGGCCGATGCCTTTCCGTTTCGAGCGATGCACGGCGGGCCGGGGAGCGGGTTGTCGTCAGCGACCGGATGTATTGCGAGGGTTACCCTGTGGGGCTTGGCCCCATGGCAGACTTCGGTTACTTCCGCCAACCGGATTATCTGCATTGGGAAACGCCTTTCGGGACATCTGATGCGTCGGAAGACCGTCTCTACGAGGTACGCTCGCCCGATGGGCGCAATGTCTACCAGCTGATGGATGCCTCCTATCTCGTCGAGCCGGAGCCGGGGCTCTGGCTCATGATGATCGACGCCAATATTTTCGAGCCGCTCGATGGCACGTTCGAGGCGGGCGAGGAAGCGGCCTTCACTGACAGCACTTCCGGCGGCTGGAACGCGCTTTTGCGCTGCAAGCCCTTCATCATCGACTGGATTGCCGATGTGCGTCATAGGGCAGAGGCGCTCGGCAAGACATTGCTCGGTTTCTCCCATTATCCGGCGCTTGATCCCTTTGATGGTGCAAGTGGCGCCGAAGGCGCGTTGTTCGGCGAAACCAATGTCGTGCGCCGTACGCCGCGCAAGGCGGTGGAGGATGCGTTGCGTCAGGCCGGGCTTGCCGTTCATTTCAGCGGGCACCTGCATGTGGAAGGCGTGACGAGACGTGGCGATGAGGAGAATTCGCTCACCAATATCGCCGTACCGTCGCTGGTCGCCTTTCCACCTGCCTTCAAGGTCATCCACCCTTCGCGGCAGGAGATCGCCGTCGAAACGGTGGAAATGGGCGCTCTTCCGGTCAACAGCCGCATTTGCCGGGGTTACGCGCAGGAAACTGCGCTGGCAGGCGAGGGCGAGGACAGGGCGTTTACGGCGGCCAGCTATGTTGATTTTCTGCTGGCCCACAAGCGGGCGCTGATCAGACATCGCTATTTCATCAAGGAATGGCCGACTGAGGTGGTTGCGGCCATTGCGGATAAAACCGTGCGCGAGGTTGTTGGTCTGCTCGGGCGAGAGGGGAGCCCCTCGTTTGATGATATCGCAGCACGTTCCGAACTGCCGATGTTCGAGCTGATTGCCGACTGGTATTGCCTGCGTCAGGGCGCGGGTCTGGCGCTGCCGCACATCCAGCCGCAGAGACTTTCCCTCTATCGGGTGCTGGCGGCGCGTTTCGGTCGTGAGGCCGATCATCATGATGGGTCCGTCGAAAGCTTTATCGAAATCTTCTTCGGTGCGCTCGGCCTGTTTCTTGGTCGCGCTGAAGGCGGCTCAGGCGATTTCACGCTTCGCCTCGCGCCACGGCAAGAGCGTGTAGCGGTGTGATCTGAAGGTTTTGCAACGGGCGGAGCTGCGTCGCGGCCCTGTGCAGAACCGGCGACGGGAACGACAGGCGAGGTGATCCGATGGAATCGGTCGTTGTCAGCATCAATCTGTTCGGCGCGGTGGCGTTGCTGCTTTTCGGCCTCGCGCAGATCAGGGACGGAATGTCGCGCGCCTTCGGCGCCAAGCTCCGCACCGGTCTTGCCGCGGGCACGCGGGGCGGATTTCGTTCCTTCATTGCCGGTCTCGTGGCGACAATTGCCCTGCAGAGTTCGACCGTGACCGCGCTGATGGTTGCCTCCTTCGTTGAAAAAGACCTTATCGCGCCGGCCATGGCGCAGATCGTGCTGCTCGGCGCCAATGTCGGCACCGCGATGACAGCGTGGATTGTCGCGCTCGGGCTTGGCTGGCTGTCGCCGATGCTCATCCTCGCGGGCGTCATCCTGCTGCGGGGAAAATCGGCCCAGCGGCAGGGAGCGGGTGCGGCTCTTGCCGGGGTCGGCTTGATGCTGCTTTCCCTGCATCTTCTGTCGGCCGCGACCGATCCCATCAGGCAATCACCGGCGCTCAGCCTCTTCATTACCATGCTTGGCAATGCCTGGCCGGTGGCGCTGGTTTTCTCCGCCATATTGGCGGTGCTGGCATCCTCCAGCCTTGCCGTCGTGGTTCTCATCCTGTCGCTTGCCGCCAGCGGCGGCATCGAAACGAGTCTTGTCATCGTTTTGGTGCTGGGCGCCAATCTCGGTGGTGCGGTGCCGCCGGTGCTTGCGACCCTGAAAGCACCCGTGGCAGCGCGCCGGGTTGCCGTTGGCAATCTCATCGTCCGGGCAGTCGGCTGTTTTCTGGCGCTGCCTCTTGCCGGATATGGCGCGGCCTTTCTGGATATGTCACCCTTCTCGCACGCCAATCTTGCGGTCGATGCCCATCTTTTCTTCAATCTGGCTGTTGCCGCCATCGCATGGCCGCTCTCGCCGCTGCTTTTGCGGGTAACGAAGGCAATGCTGCCGGAAAAAGAGGGAAGCGAAAGCAGTCGCAGCTATCTCGACAGTCACGATCTCGATCAGCCGGTTGCAGCACTTGCCGGCGCGAGCCGCGAGGTGCTGCTGGTTGGCGACCTGATCGAGCGCATGCTGCGGCAGGCGAGTGAGGCGATGCGCGACAGCGATGTCGCGAAGCTCAACGACATCAGCACACTCGAAGGCCGGGTCAACCGTATTCAGCATGACATCAAGGTCTATGTCTCGAAGGTCGGGCAGGATGGGCTGAGCCGCAAAGACCAGCGCCGCGCGATGGATATTGTTGAATATGCCATCAATCTCGAACATATCGGCGATATCATCGAGAAGGGCATTCGGCCGGAAATCGCCAAGAAGATCGATCTCGGCCTCAGGTTTTCCGACGACGGCAAGAGCGAGCTGGAGCGTCTTTTCGCCGTCACGCTCGACAATATCCGCATGGCCCAATCCGTCTTCGCCACCCGCAATGCCGGTCTTGCCCGGCGGCTGGTGGAGGTGAAGGAAGATGTGCGCCGCCTCGAAAAGCAGTCATCGGAGCGCCATCTGCAACGCCTGCGCGACGGCCGGGCCGACAGCATCCAGACCAGCTCCGTGCATCTCGACATGCTGCGTGATCTGAAACGCATCAACGCCCATATTGCCGCCGTCGCTCATCCTATCCTCGATGAAAGCGGTCTCCTGATCGAAAGCCGTATCAGGCAGGCGGTTTAGCGCGCCGTGATGCGCTCCACCATGGAAACGGGCACGACCTGAAGCCGCGTTTCCGGCTCGTCACTGTTGAGTGCGGTCAGGACCTTCTCGGTCAGGGCATCAAAGGATTGGGCAACGGTCGTCAACTGATAACTCTTCCAGCCGGCCTGCGGAATATCATCGAAACCGACAATCGAGAGATCTTCCGGTACCCGGCGGCCCATTTCCAGCCGCGCGGCGTCCATGAAACCGAGCGCCAGCAGATCGGTCACGCAGAAAGCGCCATCGATCGCCTTGTCCACCAGCAATTCACAACCGGCCTGATAACCGCTGTCATAGCTAGTCGGCCCGCCGGACCAAGGAACGACCTCGATCCCCTCGACCGTCATGCGCTGGGTGAAGGCGCCGGCGCGGCGCAGCTGCGCCGGGGTCTGGCTGCCACTGGAAATGACCGCGACCTTCCGGCATTTGGCCGCCACGAGCCGCATGGCGGCCAGATCGGCGCCGTGGGAATCGTCGCTCAGCACCATATTGGTGTCGGTGCGGTCGAGACGCTGGTTGATGAGGATGAGGCGCACGCCGTTGGCGATGCATTCGTCGACAATCGAGGCCGGCGGTTCACCGGAAAGAACGACGATCGCCTGGGCGCGGAACTCGAAAAGAAGCTCGATCAGCGGCGCGATGTCCTTGCGGGCATCCGCCGCATTCAGCAACAGGCATTGCAGGCCACGCCGCAGGAGGCCGATGCTGAGCAGATCGAGCTGCTTTGAAATGAAGGGCGAACTCAGATTGGCGCCGACGACCCCGATGAGGTTGGAGCGATCATTATTGAGGCCCTGTGCCAGACGGTTGACGCGATAACCAAGTTCCTGCGCGGCTTTCAGCACCTTGCGCCGGACTGCTTTTGAAACGCTGCCGCCGGGAGTGAAGGTGCGTGAAACGGCGGAGCGTGAAACCCCGGCTTTTTTCGCCACCTCTTCGGCCGTCACGAACCCTCTCGCCATTCAACTCCCCCGTTGCGAAATCCTATGCCTGATACCACAGGCCATATGGCATCGGCTATTCCAATCGAAATTTTTCGGTTGCGCGCCGTTCGCTCCCGGAGCGCCGATCGTACCTGTTCTGCGAAAACGTCTCATCCGTTCCATTATCTTCGTGTGAGGTAAAACATTCCTCTCGACCGCCGTGTTCAAAAGTTACAGTTTTGTGACAAAAAAGCATTTTAAAACAAATAAATAAGTTAGTGATCACGTGTGCATTTTTTCGTTGACAAAACGCCTTTTAAGACTGATCATGCATTCCAAGGTCGAGCAGGATATGGAATTTTTATTCCACATCCGTTTTGCCGGCGATGTTTTCGGGAGGAGCTGGGATCATCGTTATTGGCGGGTTCGGCACCCGCTTCAGAAGCATTGATGCATTGCTGAAGGTCAACGCACGCGCCGCCTGTTTCGCAGGCTGCGCGAAGGCAGATGCTTGCCGGCGTGTCGGGGCAATGGCGTGGCCATACGGGGAGAGATAATGGCTCTTTTAAGTGAATCAACGAAGGCGGAGGCATTGGGGCGTCCCCCTGCGACCGCGCCTTCGGCATGGCAGGCCTGGCGATACCGCCTCAAGGTCGCGCTCCGGGAGCCGACGACGCTGATCGGCGTTCTGACGGCCCTGCTTTTTACCTATCTGATCGTCGTTCCGATCATTTCGATTATTCTCGACGCCGTCCGCGTCCAGTTCGGCCATGAACGGCGTCTTGGCAAGGATGTTGGCGACCTCACGCTTTATTATCTCGACAGGGCGTTTTTCTCGCCTGTCGCGACAGACCTTTTCTGGCGGCCGCTCTTTAACACGCTGACAGTGGCTTTCGGGGCGATCGCGCTTTCGCTGGTCATCGGCACCGTGCTTGCTTGGCTTATCAGCCGTACGGACATGTTCGGTCGACGCTGGTTCGCCACCGCGCTGATCGTGCCCTATATGTTGCCGGCCTGGACCTTCGCGCTGGCATGGACGACCCTGTTCAAGAACCGCACCGTTGGCGGCCAGCCCGGCTGGTTCGAGGCTATCGGCCTCACACCACCGGACTGGGTTGCCTATGGGCGTTTCCCGATCACCATCATCCTTGCCCTGCATTATACGCCTTTCGTCATCCTGCTGTTCGGCTCGGCACTTCGCCGCTTCGATTCGCAGCTTGAAGATTCCGCGCGTATTCTCGGCGCTCATCGTTATCAGGTGGCCTTGCAGGTCATCCTGCCGCTGATGCGCCCGGCGCTGCTGTCTTCCATGGTGCTGATCTTTGCGAAGTGCCTTGGTGAGTTCGGCGTACCCTATGTTCTCGGGCTGCCCGTGAAGTTCGAAGTCCTGTCCACCTCGCTGTTCCGCAGCATCGCCTCGCGCCAGACCGGTGTTGCCGGTGTCGTTGCGGCCTCGATCATGCTCATCGGCATCATCACGCTGATGATCGATGCCCGCCTCGTTCGCGAAGCGCGCCGGTTCGTGACCATCGGTTCGAAAGGCTCGATGAACCGGCAAAACCGCCTCGGCAAGATGCGGCTTCCGGCAACCGGCTTTGCGGCTGCCATCTTCATCCTCAGCGTCGGTCTGCCGCTTCTGACGCTGGCGCTCTCGACCATCATGAAAATGCCGGCCAAATTCACGCTCGACAACTTCACGCTCGATTACTGGATTGGCACCAACCTCAACACCGTGGCTTTGCAGACCGGCGTGCTCCTGAGCCCCGATCTCTGGGCGGCGGCGAAAAACACGATGATGATCGTCGGGCTTGCCTCGCTGACATCGGGCGTTCTCGGTCTCCTGGTCGGTTATGTCGTCATCCGCACGCCGGTGCGCGCCCTGTCGGTCTATCTGCGACAGGTAACGTTCCTGCCCTATCTCGTGCCCGGCATCGCTTTTGCCGCCGCCTATCTGTCGCTGTTTGCCGTTCCGCGCGGGCCGATGCCGGCGCTCTATGGCACGGTGACGATCCTTATCCTGGCGCTGATTGCCGACCAGATGCCCTATGCCTCACGCGCCGGCATCTCGGCCATGACGCAGCTTGGAAAGGACCCGGAAGAGGCGGCGCAGATTGCAGGGGCCGGCTGGTTCCGCCGCATGATCTCCATCGTCATCCCGATCCAGAAGGGATCGCTGGTGACGGGGGTTCTGTTGCCCTTCATTTCGGGCATCAAGGGCTTGAGCCTTTTCGTCATCCTCGCCGTGCCGAGCACGGACGTGCTGACCACCTATTCGCTGCGGCTGGTCGACTACCATTACACGCAGGCCGCCAACGCCGTGGTGCTGATCATCGCCGGCATCGCCTATTTCGGCACGCTGTTGGCCCAGAAACTGACCCGCACAAATCTTGCAGAAGGACTTGGAAGCTGATGCCTACCATCAACCTGCGCGGTGCGCAGAAAAACTACGGTGTAAATTCCGCAAATGCGGTTTCCGATCTCGATCTTGAAATCCGTGACGGCGAATTCATGTGCCTGCTCGGCCCTTCCGGCTGCGGCAAGACCACGACACTGCGGATGATCGCCGGCCTCGAAAACCTCTCCGGCGGGGAAATCCGCGTCGGCGACCGGGTGATCGATTCCGTTACCGATGGCATCTTCGTGCCGCCGGAAAAGCGTGAAATGGGCCTGGTCTTCCAGAGCTATGCGCTGTGGCCGCATTTGACGATCGAGCGCAACACGGATTTCGGCCTGCGTCTGCGCAAGCTGCCGAAGGCCGAACGTGAAGCCCGTGTCGAGCGCGTCATGCAGGCGCTCGACATTGCCAAATATCGCGACCGTTACCCGTCGCAGCTTTCCGGTGGCCAGCAGCAGCGCGTGGCGCTTGCCCGCATGCTGGCCGTCAATCCCGGCGTTCTGCTTCTGGACGAGCCGCTGTCCAATCTGGATGCCCGGCTGCGGCTGGAAATGCGCGCCGAGCTGAAGCGGCTGCACAAGGAGTTCAAGACCACCATCGTCTTCGTGACGCACGACCAGTGGGAAGCCATGACGCTTGCCACCACCATCGCCGTCATGAACGAGGGCACGCTGCAGCAGATGGGCACGCCGAACGACATCTATGATCGTCCGGCCAACCGCTTCGTCGCCGAATTCGTCGGCAGCCCGCCGATCAATATCCTGACCTTCGGCCAGCCCGGCGTCTCGGATGTTGCCGACAAGGCGGAAGCCTATTTTGCAGCGCGTTATCCGCAGCTGCGCGGCATTGCCTCTATCGGTATGCGGCCGGAGGCGATGGGTTATGCGATGAAGCCTGAGGATGTGCCGCAGGGCAGCTTCTCCGGCGAGATGACGGTAACGGGCGTATTGCCAACCGGCGGCAGCTGGATTCTCGAACTCAGAAGCGAAAACCACACGCTGTTCCTGACCACCCATTCCCTGCCGCGTATCGACAGTGGCGACCGCGTGTTCTTCCACGTGCCGTCCGAGGCCCTGCACGCCTTTGACGCCAAGGGGCAGCGGATCACCGAGGCGGACGCCGTTCTACGCAACAGCACCTACAACTGAAAACGCCGATAAAGACGGCTGAAGGAGAAACAGTATGAAGCGGACAATGACGGGTTTGAGCCGGCTGTTATGTGCAACGGCAATTGTTGCGACGTTTGGCAGCGCGGCGAAGGCGGAAGAGCCGTTCGACCTCGATGCCCTGATCGAGGCGGCAAAAAAGGAAAAGCCGATCACCGTTTACGACAGCACCGGCAAGATCGTCGAAATGGCGAAGAA
The DNA here is from genome assembly GCF_003208455.1 of Rhizobium sp. UGM030330-04. Lineage (NCBI taxonomy): Bacteria > Pseudomonadati > Pseudomonadota > Alphaproteobacteria > Hyphomicrobiales > Rhizobiaceae > Rhizobium > Rhizobium sp. UGM030330-04. The sequence goes on along the minus strand of NZ_QKML01000008.1, from coordinate 163,248 downwards.
CTTTGCCGCGAAATATGGTGTCGGTGCCGAGGGCGCGAAGGTCAAGGCCTCGGCTCAGCTGGAGATGATCATCCGTGAGGCGCGCGCCAACAATATTCAGGGCGATGTCTCGATCATCAGCGATGCGCCGGCGGCGATGGCGCAGCTTATTCCGATGGGTTTTGTCGAAAGCTGGCTGCCGCCGGATATGGCCGGCAATATTCCGCCGGAATATCAGGATCCGCTCACCGTCGTCACCAGCGCCAATGTCTGGGCCTATAATAGCGAGCTTCTCGACAAATGCCCCGTTTCCAACATCTGGGAACTGACCGACCCGAAGTGGAAGGGTAAGGTGGCGATGCAGGATCCGCTCGGCAAGGCCTCCTATGTCGACTGGTTCAACCAGATGGCCAGCCACGGCGACGGTGAAGTGAAGGCGGCCTATAAGGCGCTTTACGGCAAGGACCTCGAAACCGGGGAAAAGAGCGCAACCGCGGCATGGGTGAAGGCGCTTGCCGCCAACGCTCCGCTGCTGACCGATGCCGATGCGGCCGCCGCCGAAGCCGTTGGCGCTCCCGGCCAGAAGGAGCCCTTCATGGGCCTCATCAGCTCGGCGAAGTTCCGCGACAATGCCGAGAAGGGCATGAAACTTGGCCTCTGCAAGGAGCTGAAACCGTGGGTCGGCTGGCTCTATCCGGGTGTCGGCCTGATTACCAAGGGCACGAACAGCCCGAATGCGGCAAAGCTCTTCATCCATTACGTCATGACCGCCGAAGGCATCGCGCCGCAGGCGATCGACGGCAAGATGTCGACCAACAAGGAAGTGAGCCTGCCGGCCGACGAGCCTTCGGGTATCGGCGCCGTTCTCGATGACATTCTGCCCTACAGCATGGCGACCAGCCTCGACGACTGGGATGCGCGTGAAACCTGGCAGGACTTCTGGCGCGTGAACTACAAAAAATAACGGGGGGACCAACTGGTGACGATCACTACTCAGAACAGGAATGGCAATGAGCGCAGGCGGCGGGGGACCGCCTCCGCAATTTGCCTTGGCTTCTCGCTGGCACTCAGCGGGGTCGCCTATGCGCAGGACGCATTTAATCTCGATGCGCTCATTGATGCCGCGAAGAAGGAAAAGCCGATCACCGTTTATGCGGTGACCGGCAAGATCGTTGATACTGCGCAGGCCTTCACCGCCAAATACGGCGTGCAGGCGAGCGGCAAGAAGGTGAACGAGGCGACGCAGGTTGAGCTGATGATCCGCGAGCATCGGGCCGGCAATGTCGTCGGCGATGTCAGTGTCGCAACCGATGTCGCCTCCGCCATGGGCGAGCTTCTGCCGGAGGGCATAGTCACCAGTTGGGCACCGCCGGATATGGAAGGCGATATTCCGCAAAAGCTGCGCGATCCGCTCGTGGTCGTCTCGGACCCGCATGTGTGGACCTACAATACCGAGAAATACGACACATGCCCGGTCACCAACATCTGGCAGCTGACGGAGCCGAAGTGGAAGGGCAAGCTTGCCATGCTCGACCTCTTCGACAAGCCGCTTTATGCCGACTGGTTCAACCAGATCGAAACCCACCACGATGCCGATGTCGCTAGGGCTTATGAGGATCTTTACGGCAAGAAGCTGGAAACGGGCGAAAAAAGCGCAACGGCGGCCTGGGTGAAAGCCTTTGCCGAAAATGCGCCCCTGCTGACGGATTCGAGTTCGGTTGCGGATGCGGCCGGTGCGCCGGGGCAGACCGATCCTTTCTTCGTCATCACTTCGGTGGCGAAATATCGTGACAACGAGGCCAAGGGGCTGAAGCTCGGGCTTTGCAGCGGCGTAAAGCCCTTTTCCGGCTTTCTCTACCCCGGCTTCGGTCTGATTGCCGGTCAGACGAAAAGCCCGAATGCGGCAAAACTTTTCCTGCATTACCTGATGACGGAAGAGGGCATCGCACCCCAGACCGCTGACGGCAAACTCTCCGGCAATACAAAAATCGCCCTGCCGGCGGATGAACCCTCGAAGGTTGCCGATCATCTCGATGAGCTGATGGCGTTCGATGCCGCAACGGCGGCCGACGACCTCGACAAGCGTGAAGGCTGGCAGGATTTCTGGCGGGTAAACTACAAAAAATAAACGGAAGGCGGGCGCCAAGCCCGCCTGTCTTTTCCTTGGGAGGGGAAACGATGAAAAGAACAAATTTGAGAGCGGTGTCAGCCATTGCTGCGGCAATGATCGGATTGTCTGCCATGGCTGCTGCGGCCGAAGAGGCCTTCGATCTGGATAAGATCCTGGCGGCGGCAAAGCAGGAAAAGCCGATCAATATCTATGACAGCACCGGCAAGATCGTCGAGATGGCCGATAAGTTCAGCGCGAAATACGGGCTGAAGGCAACGGGTGTGAAGGTCTCGGCCAATAGCCAGCTGGAGATGATCATCCGTGAAAGCCAGTCCGGCAACGTGCAGGGCGATGTGGTGCTGATCACCGACGCGCCATCGGCGCTCGCCCAGCTTCTGCCGGCGGGTTTTGTCGAGAATTACCTGCCGGGCGACATGGCCTCGAAAATCCCGGCGCAGTTTCAGAACCCGCTGGCCATTTCCACCAACGCCAATGTCTGGGCCTATAATACCGAAGCCCATGACAAATGCCCGGTGGGCAACATCTGGGAACTGACCGAGCCGAAATGGAAAGGCAAGGTCGCCATGGTCGATCCCTTGAGCAAGAGCACCTATACGGACTGGTTCAACCAGCTCGAAGCGCACGGCAATGAAAAGGTGGCGGCAGCCTACAAGGCCCATTCCGGCAAGGAGATGGAGGAGAAGGGCGCGGCAGCCGCCTGGATCAAGGCGATGGCTGCAAACGGCCCGCTTGCCACCGAAGGTGACGACCCGGTGGCGGAGGCGGTCGGCGCTCCCGGCCAGAAACAGCCCTTCTTCGGCCTGCTCAGTTCGGCAAAGTTCCGCGACAATGCCGATAAGGGCTACAAGCTCGGCCTCTGCACCGATCTCGATCCCTGGGTCGGCTGGACCTATATCAAGCTCGGCCTGATGGCTACCAAGACCAGAAGCCCGAACACGGCCAAGCTCTTCATTCACTACGTCCTGACGGAAGAGGGCATCGCCCCGCAGATGAAGGACGGCAAGCTGCCGACCAATACCGACATCCAGATGCCGGCTGACGAGCCTTCGGGGCTGATGAAGGTCGCCGACAGGCTGATGGGTTACGATTCCGCCACCGGTCTCGATGATTTCGACCGGCGCGAGGAGTGGCAGGATTTCTGGCGCGTCAATTACAGGAAATAATCCCGGCTGGCGCGGCATGAACCGCGCCGCCGCCTCTTTCTCATGGGAATGAACAGACTGGATATGCCGATGCAGACATCACGCTCCACCGAACGGGAACCTGAAAATGAGAAGGCGCTTGCCCACTCCGTGCGGCTGATGGAAATCGCCGAGACCGCCGCACGTGCGGTGCGTGATCCGCTGCTGGCCGCGTTTCGCTCCGATATGGCCGTAGACTACAAGGTCGATCTCCACGATATCGTCACCATTCACGACAAACGGGCCGAAGCCGCCATCCGCGCCGTCATTCTCGAAAGGGAGCCCAATTCGGCGATCATGGGTGAAGAAGGCGGACAGATCGGCAGCGGCGCGGTACAATGGTATGTCGACCCGATTGACGGTACGGCGAATTTCGCCCGCGGCCTTGCCTTCTGGTGTGTCTCCATCGCCGCCGTCATCGACGGGAAAACCGTTGCCGGGGTGGTCTATGATCCCGTGACAGACCAGATGTTTTCCGCCGAACTCAAGGCTTCCTATCTGAACGGCGAAAGGCTGCAGTCCCGCAGCGTCGCAGATGAGACGCGCGCGACGCTGATCACCGGCTACCCCGTTTCGCGCGATTTCCGGCTGGATGGGCGGGATGTGGCGCTTGCCAATTTCGGCACTCTTGCCGAGACCTTTTCGACATTGCGCCGGCCCGGCAGCGCCGCACTCAGCATCGCCCATGTCGCGGCCGGCTGGACGGATGCGGCCGCCGGTTTCGGCGTCAATGCCTGGGATGTGGCCGCCGCCATTCTCATCCTCAGGAATGCCGGCGGAACCTATGAGCAGCTGACCCTCGGAAAAGTGGCGGAGGGTTCCGCCGATTTCCTCTGCCCCGGCTATATCGCCACGGGCGAGGGGGCGAGCTATCCAACATTGAACCGGGTGGCACGATCCATATCCGAAGGCCGCATCGCCAATGCCGCGATACGGCTGAACCAAACGACCGCGAAGTTCTGAAGACGTTATAAATGACGGCGGCCATATAGGCGCCGATGGAGACATGACATGCCGCAACCGCAACAGACCCCAGCCCGAGAGCCGGAAAGCGGCGAATTGCCGAAGCTCAGCCGCATCTATGAGCGGCATCCGCTTTATGGCGTCGATCTGTTCATTTCGGGCAAGGAGGGCGCGAGCGACCTTAATCTCCTGCGCCAGAACGGCATCACCACCGTCGTCAATTGCGCCGTCAATCTGGACTTCAATTTCGTGGAGCAGTCACAGGTCGTTTCCGATCATGAAGGCAGTGTCTATGGGCCGGGCGAAATCCGCTACTACAAGATCGGCCTGATCGACGGCGCCGGAAATCCCGATACACAGATGGTGGCGGCCCACTATATCCTGCGCGCGGCGCTGGAGCAGATATTGCCCGACAAGCCGTCCTATCCTCGTCGGGAACGCGGCAACGTGCTCATCAATTGCCGGGGTGGCCGTTCGCGCTCCGTCGCCGTTGTCGCGCTTTTTCTGCATCTGACGCTGCCGGTGGAGTTTCCGACACTCGATGATGCCATCGGATTTGTGCGGGTGAAGCGCGAACTGCCGGAAAACGAATGGTTCAAGGCGCCGAAACCCGTGCTTGCGGATGCCGCCCGCCGTGCCGCTGGCTGGATCGCGATGATCGACGCCGCGCACTGAAGAGAGGCTGCCGTTGCGTCACCTGATTTGGGGGATGCGGCGCACCTGCGGTGTGAGACCCGCCAGATAGGCCGAGAGGTTGCCAGTCAGCATCCTCCCGGCTTTTCGGTCTTAGGCTTCGTTCACCGCGTTGTTCCATGCCCGGACCTTCTCGATGTTCCGTTCCGAGCGGGATACGATCTCGAAAGCGAAGCCGTCGCCGGAAACCCGCTCGCCGACTTCGGGAAGGCGATTGAGACGCCACAGGATGTAGCCTGCCACGGTGGAGTAGCGGTCGGCCTCATCCACCAGATCGATGTCGAGAAGGTAGGATGCCCTTCTGACATCGACGGCGCCGTCGATAAGCCAGGAGCCGTCTTCGGCCTTTTCCGAAATCAGCAGCTCCTCGCCCTCATCAGGGAATTCGCCGGCGATCGCCTCGAGAATATCCGTCGGCGTGGCGATACCCTGCAGCGTACCGTATTCATCGATGATGACGGCCATCTGCAACGGAGACTTGCGCAGCTGTTCCATGACCTGCAGGGCGGTGGCGCTCTCATGCACCACAAGCGGCTGCCGCAGCGAGCTTTCGAGATTCAGGCTGCCGTCACGCAGAAGATCGCGCAGCAGGTCCTTCGTGGCGGCAACGCCGACAAAGGAGTCCAGCTTGCCTTGCGCCAGCATCAACCGGGAATGGTCGAGTTCCAGCAGGCGGTGGCGCAGCGTCTCCGGGTCGGCGTCGATATCCAGCCAGTCGATCTCGGTGCGTGGCGTCATGATCGACACGACGGGGCGCTCGGCAAGTGTCAGCACGCCGCGGATCATGTCCTTTTCTTCGGATTTGAACAGGTCGCTGAGGGTGGCCTGTTCGGCGATAAGATCGGCCGTCTCGCCAAGCGGCTGCTCACCGATCCGGCCGCCGAGAAGCCGCAGGATGGCGTCGGAGGTGCGTTCACGCATATCACCGGCGGTGATGCGCTTTTCGCGGTTGCGCCTGCCAAGCTGGTTCGCCGCCTCAATGAGCACGGAAAAGCCGATGGCCGCATAGAGGTAACCCTTCGGAAGATGGAAACCGAAACCTTCGACGATCAGGCTGAAGCCGATCATCAACAGGAAGCCAAGGCAGAGAATGACCACGGTCGGATGTTTCGACACGAATGTCATCAGCGGCCTGGAGGCCGCCATCATCACCGCCATGGCCACGCAGACGGCGGTGATCATCACCCAGAGATTATTGACCATGCCGACGGCGGTGATGACGCTGTCGAGCGAGAACACGGCATCGAGCACGACGATCTGCACGATGACCTGCCAGAAGACGGCATGGACCACCTTGCCTTCTTTCGGCTTATGCCCGCCCTCCAGCCGCTCGTGCAGTTCCAGGGTTCCCTTGGCAAGCAGGAACGCACCGCCGAGGATGAGGATGAGGTCGCGCCCCGAGAAGGAGAAGTCCGCGACGGTGAACAGCGGCCGTGTCAGTGTGACGATCCACGAGATCGAGAACAGCAGCAGGATGCGCATGACAAGCGCCAGCGACAGACCGATGATGCGCGCCCTGTGGCGTTGGTGTGGTGGCAGCTTGTCGGCAAGGATCGCGATGAAGACGAGATTGTCGATGCCGAGGACGACTTCGAGAACGATAAGGGTGACGAGGCCGATCCAGATGTTCGGATCTGCGAGGAATTCCATGTTCAGGAGCCTTTATGGGAATGGGTGCGAACGCGCAAAGCCCCGGACCGAACATCCGAGGCTGAAAGCTGTCGCGTTGAGGGAAACAAGAAAATCCGAGGCTGGCTTCGCGTCACGCGAGCCAGCCTCGTTCGGTGTCGACTACTGTCGGTACTGTCGCCTTCGTCAGGCATGGGGTGAATTTATCCCGCTATCCGTGAATTCTTGTGCTGGCCGAATTAGCAGATTTTCATCGGACAGAAAAGCGTTTTCATTCATCCCGACCGGATGTGGGCCATTGATGCCGGGTGTGGAATGTTTGCGAAGCGGCGGAATTTGCCTGCCTGGTACCATCACCGCGCGCGGCTTGGCCTCTTTCTGGCGGGGGTCATGCGTCGCGTGATCCAGGCGCCGGCGAAGGCGATCAGAATGGCGATTACCGTCGCCAGAACCGCAAGGCCCAGCCAGTGGACCTCTGTGAGTTCGCCAAACTGTTCCGCGCCCTTTGCCGCGAGCCAGCCCGGGGCAAGCAGCACAGGCACCCAGAGAATGGCGGAGGCGATGTTGGCAGCCTGGAAGCGGCGTTGATCCATCCCGATCATGCCCGCGACCAGAGGAACCGTGCAGCGCAAAGGTCCGAAAAAACGGCCGAAGAACACGGCAAAGAAGCCGTATTTCCGGAAAAAGAGCCGCACCCGCGCGACCCGTTCGCGATAGTGCCGCAATGGCCATCGATGAACCACGCTCGGCCCCAGCCATTTGCCCATCATGTAGGATATGATATCGCCGAGTACCGCGCCGATGATTGCTCCTGTGACCACGGGAAAGGGGTCGATGACGCCGCTGCCGACCAGCCCACCGATCAGGAGCATCAGCGCCGTGGCCGGAATTATGAGCCCGAGAATGACGATCGACTCCCCGAAGGCAATGAAGCCGACAATCGCGCCCGCCCATGCCTGATGTGTGCGAATGAAGGTTTCCGTTGCTTCGAGAAGACTGTCCAAATCGAACTCCGCAGATATTCACGATGACGAAATTGTTACCGCCGCCCGAACCGCCGCCGGTGGCACGGCCGGATCAGTCAATGCTTGACGAGACGGCGGTAAGACTTGTTGCTATCGCGTTTTCCCGCCGATGTCCGATGTCGTTCGCTGGTCTACGGCCTTGCCATCGAGAATGCTTTTGAGGACATCGAGGCGGTCGTTGATCAGCCATCCATAATAGTTTTCGACCGGCAGGCGGGTTTTTGCGCCTGCATCCACGGCTGCCCGCAGGCGTTCGGCGCGCCGCCTCGGCTGGCCGACATTGTAAAGCGTGGCGGTAATGCCGGGATTGCCCGAGATGTCGAAGCCTTTTTCCCTGTAGGCGTCGATGGAATCCCTGATGATGGCGGCGATGTAGATGATGCTGCGGTCGGGGTCCATGACGTCGCGGTAGATTTCCTTCGGCCTGTCCGCCGAGAGTTTCGGCAGGCCGCTCGTTCTGTTGACGAGGTCGGTGACCTGCAACGCCGTCAGTGGGCTGATCTGGCCAAGACCGAAGGTCTGCCCGGCATAAAAGGGCTGGAAGAAGGCACGCTGGAACGAGATGGCCTCGTAGCTGGCGCCATCCACCACCTTGCCGCGGAAATCCTCGTCCCAGACGGTATCGCGGCAGCTCCATTGTTCGGAGGTGGTGGCAAGCGGCTCGCAGGACCGGAATTCCGGCCGCTGGAGGAATGTCTTCAGGGAAACGCCATTATAGCTGAATTTGATATCGAGTTCGGCGTAGGAAATGGCCTTGACGTAATAGGTCTGCAGGCGATCCACGGCCGAGACGTTGAAGGTGTGCTCGCCGACGATGGCGCCGACAATGTGGATCGGGTCGATGCCATAGGCTGCCGCCGCCTTCTTGATCTTGCCGACGAGGGCGGGCTCGCTGTTCAGGAGATCAATCGTCTTGCGGAATTTTTCCTCGTAGGTCGTATAGAAAGCCTTGGTCCGGATCGCCGAGGCTCTCGGTATTTCCGGCTGCTCCGCCGAGCGGTTTCCGGGGGGAACGACAGTCATCTGCTGCGCCACCGCGTAATTGGGAAGGCAGGCCAATGTCAGAATGACGGTGGCTGCGCGGGTGATCTTCGCAAACAGGCTCATGCAGCGTTCTCTGTAATGTGGATTTATTGCGGTGACGGCTCCTTCATAGGCAGGCCCACCATGCATGGCAAGTTGCCGCCGCTCACATTACCGTTGCCGGTGCCACGAGGGGCGTGGACGGTGCGAGGGGAGGAAAACGCCGCTATTATCGGTATCGTTAAAAGTCGAGTGATTTGTTTCAAGTGAAGTCAAGCCGGTAGCGGTAGGTCATGTCATCAGGAGATGGACATGACCTATTTCAAAAAAATACTGCAAGCATGTTTTCTGCTGACCGCTGTGGGCCTGCTTTCGCCGGCAGAGGCTTCGCCCTCGATGTCGACGGGTGCGATCACCTCGCAGCCGGTGGGGCACTATGAATTCTGCCAGCGGCATTCGGCGGAGTGTCAGCCCGTGAAGGCCATGCCGCCGCTTCATCTCACGCCCGACAACTGGAAAACCATCGTTTCCGTCAACAGCACCGTCAATGTCGAAATCGACCAGCGTTCCGATATGGAAGTATGGGGTTACGAGGACTATTGGGAATATCCCTACAAGGGTGCCGGGGATTGCGATGACATCGTGCTGGAAAAGCGCAAGCGCCTGATGGATATCGGCCTGCCGGCCTCCAACCTGCTGATCACCGTTGTCCGTGACGAGCGGGGAGATGGTCATGCCGTCCTCACGGTAAGGACGGATCGCGGCGATTTCATTCTCGACAATATGAAGCCGAAAATCCTCCGCTGGGACGAGACGCCCTATAGCTATCTCAAGCGTCAATCCACCAACCATGCCGGTCGCTGGGTGGATATTGATGGCTCCGGTTCGCCGGCCATCGCCGCGCGGGAGGTCGATCGTGGCACCGCCGTGCCCGCAACCACCGCGCGCCGCAACATCATCGATCTGTTCAGGAACCGCTGAACCAGCGGTTTCCGGGAACCTGCTGCAACACCTAGTCCTGATGTTTCAGGGCATCGACTGCGGCTTCGGCGCGCGCGGCCGCCTCCCTTGCTTCACGCGCAGCATCGGAGGCTGCTTCAGGATCGGTGGAGGAACCATCATAGCCGCCCATGGCGCGCTCCCCTATGCCGATGTGAAAATCCTTCAGCTGGAAAGCGGCAAATGCCAGAAGGGCGGCAATGCCAATAAGCAACCATGTCTTCCTGTTCAGGTTCATTCGCGTTTCCCCGATCATCAGTCGGTGATGTGCAATTCGATCGCCTGTGACGAGAAGCAACCGATGAAGCAGGATATCGGGTCGCCGTCCGTCGTCTGGTCTATCGCGGTATAGGCGAGGACCGGCAGGGATTTCGACGATTTGAGGAAATGATGTTCGTGCGGAGCGGGCAGCCTTGCGACGACGATTGTTTTTGCACGGTGATAGTCATTCACGCCGAACCGTTTCAGCGTTTCGCTGATCGATCCAAGTTCCTCGAAAATCTCCGGAAAGCCGGAAAACCGTGTCGCGCAACAAAAGCGCGTGCCGATGCCGATGGGGTGGCCGTTGGCGTAGGCGCCGATTTCCAGGGCGATCAGCGGCGCTTTTGCACCAAGACCAAGAGCTGCCGCGACGTCTTGCGTCGCCGGTTCAAGCCACCAGCGCAGCAGTTTGCGTTCCGGGCGCGCATTCACGGCTTCAAGATTGCGGTCGAAATGCACGCGGCGGCCAACGACGTAAGGGATCGGCGCTTCGCTGACAAATGTGCCGCTGCCGTGCAGAATGCGCAGCAGGCCTTGTTCTTCCAGTGATGCCAGCGCGCGGCGCGCGGTCATACGGTTGACGTTGAATTCCCGGGCGATGTCCTGGCTGGAGGGAATTTTTTCGCCGGGCTTCAACTGCCCCTGTTCGATCCGCCCGCGCAATGCGGTGGCGACCTGCCGCCAGAGCGATTGTGTTTCTGATGTTCCTTTGTCCATGCGCGGCGTCCGATTGTCTTGCAGATGTCATATGAATGAGTTTAAAGGTATATACCTCTTATTCGAGGTTTATTCCATTTATAACTCATTCATCCCGGTTGTCCGCGTGAATACCAGTATTTCGCGTTATCGCTACATTGTTTGGGATTTTGAGGGCACCCTTGCCGTTCGCAGGGGACGTTATACCGGCGCGCTGGAGGCCGCAGCGGGAATGGCCGATCCCGCCTTCCTCGGCATGGCTGACAATATCCGTCCGTTTTTGTCCGGCGCGTTTCCCTGGCATCGGGCGGAACTCGCGCATGCCTTTGCGGGAGATGCGGAAGGATGGTGGCGCGCCATTCTCACGGCAGCCGAAGCGGCGCTCGTGGCACTGGGCATGGACCGAGGCATGGTGGCGGAGGTCGCAGAACACTCGCGTGAGATCTATCTCGATCCCGCCGGCTGGGAAATCGATCCGCAGGCGATGCCCGTGCTGGCAAAATTATCCGCGGCCGGCTGGCGTCATGTGATCCTGTCCAATTTTGCGCCGGAACTGCCGTTACTGGTGAAAAGCATCGGGCTCTCCGGTTACATGGATGACGTTTTTTCCTCCGGGCAGATCGGCCTTGAGAAGCCCTCGGTCGCGCTTTTTCGTCATGTGGCCGGGGTTCTGGCGCCGCATCGTGCTTGCTGGATGATTGGCGATAATCCCCATGCCGACATTGCGGGCGGCCGGGCCGCCGGTCTCGCGACCATCTTGCTGCGACCTGAAGGCCCGGGGCCCGGACTTTCGGTCACCAAGCTTTCCGCCATTCCCGCCATCATTTTAGAGGAGAACCGACCATGACATGTTCCGAGGCCATCGCCCTGTCGATGAAAGACAGGCTGCGCCAAATCCCGTCGCTGAAAGCGCCGCTTCCGGAGTGCGATCCGCTTGCGCTGCCCGATACGCCGCAGGACGCTTTCGCCCTGTGGCTGGACGATGCCCTCAATGAAGGTATCCGCGAGCCGCATGCCATGACCTTGTCCACGGTGGACGAGAATGGTTGGCCCGACGCCCGCATGCTGATCCTGAAAAACCTCGATAAGCGCGGCTGGCATTTTGCCGTAAAAGCCGAGAGCCCCAAGGGGCGGCAGATCGAAAACAGGTCGCATGTCGCTTTGACCTTCTACTGGTCTGCGCTCGGACGGCAGGTCCGCCTGCGTGGCCCCGCAATCATGCTTTCCGATGGCGAATGTGCGGAAGATTTTCTCGACCGACCCGTCAGTTCGCGGGCCAGCGCCATCGCCTCGCGGCAAAGCGAAATTCTGGAAGCGGGCGAGGGCCTCGAAAGCCGCATGGCCGAGGCGCAGGCCCTCATCGCGGCCAATCCGGATTATGTTTCGCCGGGATGGCGGGTCTATGCCGTTGCGCCTGTTGTGGCGGAGTTCTGGCAGGGGGCGTCCGACCGCAATCACAAGCGGCTGCGATATGTTCTCGCCGGGGACGGCACGGCATGGGACAGGTCTCTTCTCTGGCCGTGAAACCGACCCGGACCGTTGGAAACCGTTTTGGTTTGCCGACGGTCCGGTGTCTCGCTTGTCTTCGGCTTATCGGCTTGCGAGACCGACGCCCGTTTCCTCATCGAAGAGATGCATATCCGACGGGTTGATATCGAGGCCTATGACCTCGCCGGCTTTGACTTCGCTGCGTCCCTGCACCGCGATGATCAGTTCCGTGGATGTGCCGGTTGTGAGGAATGTGGCCGAGCCGGTGGTTTCCACGGCCGAAACGGGCAGCGTCAATGCCGCGCCATTTGCCGCTACGGGCCTTATGTGCTCCGGCCTGATGCCGACGATCACTTGTTGGCCCGGCGGCAAGGCGGCCGGATTGCTGATTGGTTGCTGCGGCTCGCCTTCGCCGAACCGCAACAGAAGCGAAACGCCATCCGGGCTGACGGTAGCCGGAATGAAATTCATCGCCGGTGAACCGATGAAGCCCGCCACGAAACGATTGACCGGGCGGTCGTATAGTTCCAGCGGCGTGCCCTGCTGTTCGATGATGCCATCGCGCATGACGACGACATGATCGGCCATGGTCATCGCCTCGATCTGATCATGGGTGACATAGACAGAGGTTGCGTGCAGGCGGTCGTGCAGCGCGCGGATTTCCTTGCGCATATGGACGCGCAGCGCCGCGTCGAGATTGGAAAGTGGCTCATCGAACAGGAAGGCCTGCGGATTGCGGATGATCGCCCGGCTCATGGCCACGCGCTGGCGCTGGCCGCCGGAGAGTTCGCGCGGATAACGCTTCATCAGCTTGGAAAGACCTGTTGTGGCGGCAACCTCTTCCGCCGCCTTGCGGGCCTCGGCCTTGGCCACGCCACGCATACGCAGCGAATAGGTGAGGTTTTCCTCCACTGTCATATGCGGGTAGAGCGCATAGGACTGGAACACCATGGCCACATCGCGCTTGCGCGGCGGCACGCCATTCATGAGCGTTCCGGCAATGCGCATGTCGCCGGCCGATATGGTTTCCAGCCCGGCGAGTGAACGTAAAAGGGTGGATTTGCCGCAGCCAGAGGGGCCGACAAGTGCGACGAAGGTGCCCTTCCTGATGGAAAGGTTGATGTTCTTCAGCGCATGGAAGGCGCCGTAATATTTGTTGACGCCGGAAAGTTCGATCTGAAGGGTCATTTGAGCGCTCCTGAGGTCAGGCCGGAAACGATGCGGCGCTGCAAGAGAATGAAGAGGGCGAGAATGGGCGTCACATACATGGTCGCATAGGCCATGATGTTGTTCCATTCGCTGGTATTGGGGCCCATGAAGGAATTGAGGCCGACGCTGGCGGGCTGCAATTCGGCCGCCTGTATCATCGATTTCGAATAGACGAATTCGCCGAAGGCCTGCATGAAAATGAGGATGGCGCTGACGAGAATGCCGTTTCTGGCAAGCGGCAGCACGATATTGAAAAACGCGCCGACCCGGGAGTTGCCATCCACCAGCGCCGCCTCTTCCAGCTCCTGCGGCACGGCCATGAAGGTGGCGCGCACCAGCACGACGAAGAAGGGCATGCTTTTCGCCGCTATCGCGAGGATGACCGAAAGGCGCGGATAATCCAGAAGCCCGAATTGCGAGAAGCCGACGAAGATCGGTGTGATCATCAGCGATGCCGGCAGAACCTGCAGCATGAGGATGAGAAACAGACCGATATCCACCCAGACATTGCGATAGCGGGCCAGCACATAAGCGCAACCGACACCGAGAATGGTGATCAACAGCACCGCGCTGGACGCGATCAGCACCGAGTTCCACAGGTAACGCCCCATGTTGCGGCTGTTCCACACATAGGCATAGGTCTGCCATTGCGGATCGCCGGGCCAGAAGGAGGGCGGGTTGGCGAACATCTCCGAGCCGCTCTTAAGCGATGTCAGATACATCCAGTAAAGCGGGAAGAGGTAGATGATGGCGAGCACGATGGCGATTGCCAGCATCAGGCGATTGCGGTTGGTGGTGCTCATCCGCGCACCTCATGCCGTGTGGAACGCACATAAACGATGGAAGCCAGCATGACGAAAACGATCATGATGACGGAGATCGTTGCGCCCTTGCCGAAATCATATTGCCGGAAGGACAGGTCCCAGGCCCAATATTGCGCCACGTTGGAGCTGTTGTTCGGTCCGCCATCGGTAATGGCGGCGAAAAGATCGAATTGCTGCAACGTGAAGATCAGCCCGAGCGAGACGATCGCGCCGATGGTGGAGCGCATCATCGGCAGGGTAATGGTGTAGAAACGTTGCCAAGCGTTCGCCCCGTCCAGCTCCGCCGCCTCGTAAAGATCGCCGGGGATTGAGGCAAGACCGACGGAAAGCAGGATCATGTTGAAGGAGGTGCCGAGCCAGACATTGGCGATGACGACGGCCCAGAGCGAAAAATTCGCATCCGAACGCCAGAAGATATTGCCCGATATCAGGCCGCTTTCCCGCAGGAAGAAATTCAGCACACCGAAATCGCCGGACAGGATCCAGTTCCAGATGGCGCCGACGACGAGGCCGGGCATGACCCAGGACACGAGGAACAGGCCGCGCAGCCAGGTGGCGCCGGGAAAATTCACCCAGAAGAACAGCGCCAGTCCGAAGCCGATGGCGAACTGTCCGGCAATCGAGGCGACCACGAAGGTGACGGTGTTCATCAGGATCGGCAGGGTTTCCGGCTGCCGGAACAGATCGACGTAATTCTTGAAGCCGACAAACGGGCGCACGAAGGTGCCCAGGCTGAACATGTCGACTTCCTGGAAGCTCATGACAATGTTGTAGATGAGCGGCAGACCCGCCATGACGAACAGGAAGCCCAAGGGCAGGGCGACAAGGACGATGTCGAAACCGCGACCGTCACTGACGCTGGAAAACAGTTTTTTCATGAAACATCCTCGCAAGCTCCGCTTGGGGCCGCCGCCGCATTTTGCGACAGGCGACCCCACCGGGAGGAACCCTGCGGATGGGCGTCGGACATTCCGCTCGCCCGTCCATCCAATCAGCCTTCGACCAGCTTTATCTTTTCAGCGGCCTGATCGAGCGCGGCTTTCGGCGTCATCTGTCCCGACAGGGCGCCCTGGATGGCGTCCTGAATGGCCTTGGAAATCTTCGGCCATTCGGGTGAGGGGCCACGTGGCTGCGCATATTTCAGCTGCTCGACAAAGGTCTTCAGCGCCTCATCCTTCAGCGCATTGCCGGTGGGCGGTACGGGAACATCCGAGCGCGCCGGCAATTGACCGAAGTTCTTGAACATATCCTTGTCTTGAGACGCGAAGAATTCGATGGCCTTGAAAGCCTCTTCCGGGTGCTTGGTCTTGGAGAAGATCGCCCAGTTATAATCGCCCATGGCCGAAGACCGGGGGGCGTCCGGTGTAGGCACCGGCAGCAGGGCAACACCCCAGTCGAACTTAGCGTCCTTCAGCATGCGGTCGATTTCCCATGGGCCGGAAATGACCATGGCGGCATTGCCGGCGTTGAAGGTGGCGGTGGAATCCCACTGGCTGCGCGTCAGCGTGTCCGGTGACGCCAGCTTTTCATCAAGCATCAGTTTCCACGTTTCGAGCGCTTTGACGGCACCCTCGGTATTGATGTTTTTGTAGGTCGCGCCCGCCATCTGCGCCCAGGGCAGGAACTGGAAGGTGCCTTCCTCATTGGCCTTGGCGCTGAAGCTGATGCCATAGACGTTCTTTGAAGGGTTGGTCAGCTTGCGGGCTGCTTCCACCAGCTCGTCCCAGGTCTGCGGCGGTTTTGCCGCATCGAGCCCGGCGGCCTTGAACAGGTCCTTGTTGTAGTAAAGCGCAATCGTATTCGTCGCCTTCGGCACGCCGAAATATTTGCCGTCCCACATCACCGATTTCAGCGGCCCGGGAAAATAGTTTTCCGTCTTGATGACATCCGACTTGGCGATCATGTCGGTCACGTCAAGAAAGGCGCCGCGGGCGGCGAACATGGCGTGGTTGGGGTTGTCGATGGCGATGATGTCGGGCGCATTGCCGGTCGAATAGGCGCGCATCGCTTCGCTCACCACATCGTCGAACTGCAATTGCCGATATTCGATCTTGATGCCGTTATTGAGCTTGTTGAACTCGTTTATGAGGTTCGGTGCCGGCTGGATATCACGATCCAGCGACCACAAGGTCAATGTCACGTCCTCTGCGTGGGCGGCAATCGCGCCGGCGGATACGCCCGCCAGCACAAATGCGCCGGCCATCATGCATTTCGCGATACCCATAATCTCCTCCTTTTGGTTATCGTCGCTGCAGTTTTCGGAAACCTTCTCCCCAAAGGTTTCCGTTATGTCGGATCGACGACGAAATCGCCGCCGCGGCATTTTTTCAGATAGTTCAGGCCATGCACCTGGCCCGTCATTTCCAGCGCATCGCGATAGACGGGGTCATGCCAACCTTCGATGTCGATGGAGCCGGACCAACCGGCAAGGCGCAGTTCGGAAATAATGTCGGTCCAGTTGCTGTCGCCAAAGCCCGGCGTGCGCATGAAGACGAACTTCTCCTTGCCGAAAATGCCGTGCTCGCGAATGACGTCCCAGCGGATGGTCGCGTCCTTGCCGTGCACGTGGAAAATCTTGTCCGCCCATTTGCGGATCTGCGGCAGCGGATCGATGAGATAGACCATCTGGTGGCAGGGTTCCCATTCGATGCCGATATTGTCATCCGGCGTTTCGTTGAACATCATTTCCCAGGCGTCCGGATTGTGGGCGATGTTCCAGTCGCCTGTCTGCCAGTTGCCGTCCATGGCGCAGTTTTCAAAGGCGATCTTCACGCCCTTGTCGGCGGCGCGTTTTGCAAGCTCGCTCCAGATTTCCCTGTATCGGGGCAGGCTCTCGGGCAGGGGCTTGCCACGCAACCGGCCGGTAAAGCCAGCAACACAGGTCGCGCCAAAATGATGGGCATTGTCGATGCAGTCTTTCCAGCCCTGCAATGTCTGCAGGTCGATCTCGGTTTCTTCCAGCGGATTGCCGAACATGCCGAGCGTGCTGATGGTGATGTCGCGCTCACCGATCGCCTCGCGGCAGCGCTTGCCGAGTTCAGCGATGTCCTGACCGTTGGTCGTCTGCCAGAAGAACGGCTCGAAGCTTTCAAAGCCGAGATCGGCGATCTGGCCGATGCGCTCAGCCGCCTGTCCCTTGGTGGCGCTGACCATGGTGCCGATACGGATGGATTTTGCCGGATTGCTCACGTCTTTCAGTCCTTATGCTGCAATGGAAACACGCTGACCAAGGCGGGCGCTTTCAATCGCGCCGATCACCATGGCAAGGCTGTTGATGTTGTCGAAAGAGGCCGTCTCCGGCATCCGGCCGGTGCGGATGGACTCCAGGAATGACAGAATGACGCTGGCGTGGCCGCGTGTATCCCGTTCAGAAACGCTATCGGAAACGTTTACGGTCGTGAAACCTCGCAAGAGGCCCTGTTCATCGCCCGCCACAGAAGCCGAGAAACCGTCTTCACCATCCCAGAGGATCATTCCCTTCGAGCCGATCAGCCGCCAGCGGGCTTCCCAGCTGGTTCTTTCACCCTCGGCGCACCAGGAGCCACGATAGGTGAAGACCACATCGTTGGAGAACTCAAAAATGGCATTGGCGCTTGCCCCGTGGGCATACCAGGAACCGGCCGGGTTCTTTTCCACGCAAAAGACGGAGAGGGGTTTTTCATTGGCGACAAAACGGGCTGCGTCAAAGGTATGGATCGCCATGTCGAGAAGCAGGACGTTCTTCATCTCTTCACGGAAGCCGCCGAAATGAGGGCCAAGGAAAAAATCACAATGAATGGCCGTCAGATCACCAATGATGCCGTCTTCCACGGCGCGTCGTAGCCGCCGGACACCCGCCACGAACCGCCGATTTTGCACTACCGCGTGGACTTTTCCGGCGTTTTTGGCCAGTTCCACCAGGCTCGCCGCCTCTTCCATCGATGCCGCAAGCGGCTTTTCGCTGAGCACATGGCACCCGGCCTCAAGGCCTGCCGCGACCACGGCAAAGCGCGCCTGCGGAATGACGACATCAAATAATATGTCTGCTTTTGTTTGCGCCAGCACCTCACGGAGATCGGTGCCGATGACCGCGTCCACCAGCCCGAATTCTTCGGCAAGTGCGCGGGCCGTGCCCTCGTTCAGATCAACCAGCCCGGCGATCCTGATCGCGCAGGCGATTTCCGGCGTGGATTGAATGGCGCGCAGCCAGCCTTTGGCCATGGCTCCGCACCCGCATAAAACGGCGTTGAATGTCATCTCATCTCCCCGGACTCTTTCGCAAACTCCTCTTTGCGCAAAGCGTCGTAAACGTTTACGAGACTATGACGATGATGTTAGATATGTCAAGACCGTAAAGGGGCGCGTTGATTGCGCATCCGGTTTGGGAGGGGAATGCATGAAAGGAATCCGTCAGCTTGCCGATTACCTGGAGATATCGATAGGCACCGTTTCCCGTGCCCTGAACGGCAAGCCCGATGTGAACGAGGAAACGCGCCGTCGCGTTCTGGAAGCGGCGGAAAAGCTTGGTTATGTCGCCAATCAATCGGGCCGCAGCCTGCGGCAAGGCACCACCAATGTCATCGGCCTGATGACAGGCAGCGACGCGCAGACGGTGGAGAATTCCGACAACTTCTTCATGGGTGTGACGGATGGCCTGCAAAGCGTGTTTTCCGGCCACAATCTCGATCTGATCGTTCTTCCCTGTCCGGGGGAGGAAGATCCGGACGAATATCTGAAGCGCATGGTGGCGCGCCGCATGGTTGACGCGATGATCATTTCCTCGACCCGTCGGATCGACAAGCGTGTTGATTTCCTGAAACAGACCCGTCTGCCTTTTGTGGCGCTCGGCCGCACCTCGTCCAGCACGGACCATGCCTGGATCGATCTCGATTTCGAAGGCGTGGCGAAAAGCGCCGTCAACCGGCTGGTGGCCGCAGGTCATCGTACCATTGCGGTGGCGGCTGCCGACAACGACATCAATCTCGGTTATGTCTTTCTGGAGGCCTATAAACGCGCCCTCGAGGAAAACGGCATAACATACGATCCGTCTCTGGTTATCCGCACAAAATCGAGCGAGCAGGGCGGATATCATGCCGCCAGTGAGTGGCTGCAGATGCGGCCGCGGCCGACAGCCATCGTCCTGATCTATGAGTTGATGGCGGTTGGTCTTTACCGGCGGCTTGCCGAAGTCGGCCTCAAACCGGGGCGCGATCTCGCCGTCATCGGTTTTCGCGACGGCCCACGCGGCCAGTTTCTCGAACCGCGCCTGACCAGTTTTCGCATGTCGCTGCATGATCTTGGCGTAACGGTCGCCCAGACGCTTTTATCGACCATGCCGGCCTTTGCGCCTTTCTATCCGGATCAGGCCCGCCATTGCATCTGGCCGATGCAGCTTGTGGCGGGAGAGAGTGATCTTGCCCCTTAGGCGCTAACACCCGGGCATCAGGGCGATAGCATCGGTAGCGGCGGCTCGCCTATGTCAGAGTTTGTAGTCTTGAATGCTCACGACGCCGAATGGATTAAATTTGTAACTATCGTCCTCATAGCGCATGTCATTGGACAGGGTGGCATGATGAGCCGCTACTGTCGTTTCCACACCATCGCGCGCCATCTGATCGGCAATATCGTCCATCAGCGCGGCGATCTTCAATTGCTCCGGATTGGTTGACGGCAGGTTTTCGTCTTTCCGGATAAAGCCCACCTCGATATCAGGCAGCCCGACCAGATGAAATCCGACGCTTGCCATGCCGTTGGCATCGTCGCCGATCGGTCGGCGTGCGAAAGCGAGACGGCAGGTTCTGGCAAGCGCCAGCAGATCACCTGACGCGGCGTCGCTGCGCGACTGCTCGAAAAGCTCTTTCCAGCGCCGTGCTCCATGCGCGACGCCTGCGCTTTCGCCTTTGACGGCGATGGCGCCGTGGTCGAGCATATGTTGCACGAACTGCAAGGCCGTGGCGGATATCATGACCGCATTTTCCGCGTCCATCGACGGGCCAAGCACATAAAGAACCGAACCGTGTCCCGCGACAGCCTCTTCGTCGGCCTCCTGATAGGTGTCCGGGTCAACACGATCCCAGCACACACTGAAGGATCGCTCCATCCGGTCGTCCGGTTCATCCTGCGAATATTCCTCATCGATACTGAAATCGGCAGCAAATGTGTCGACTGCGGTGCGAGCGCTTTGTTGGAGCGCTGCCAGACCTTTTTCTGTTCCGAGGAAACACAGAACATGCCGGGGTTTATATTCGGACCGGGATTCGGCAAAGGCCGATGATTTGCTTGCAGCTTTGCCGAGGGATGGCGCGCCCAGAACAAGGCTGCCCAAAAAAGCGAGAACACCGCGACGCTCCGAATTCATCCGCTACCCCCAAATGGCTTCGTCAACAGGATGGGGGAGTTTTATATCGGTATATTCATGCAGGCCATATGACAGGCGTCTTTTTATGGTTCCTCAGCCGTCGAAATTGGTCATACCCGCCAAAAGAGTGGTGGCGAAAACGCCTGCGCGCTTCGCCACCACAACATCGAAGAAGATCGACCGGGGTTATTTGGTGGTGTAACCGCCATTGACCAGAACGGTCTGCCCCGTCATCCACCAGCCGTCGGTAACGAGAAAGCGGATATAGGGAACGATGTCCTCGATATCGGTAAGGCCGGTCTTCGAGAAGCCGGAGAGGGCCGCTGCGCTCTTGTGATAGGCCTGTGCTTCCGGCGTCTCCTGCCCGTAGAAAAACGGCGTGTCCATCGGTCCGGGACCGATCGCCGTCACCGAGATGCCACGTTCGCCGAATTCCTTGGCGGCGGCGCGGGTGAAGTGTTCCACCGGTGCCTTGGTGCCGGCATAGCTCGCGTAAAACGGCGTGAATGCTCCGAGCAGGGAGGTGACGAGGGTGCAGATCTTGCCATTGTCGTTGACGTGGCGGCCGGCCTGTTGGAGGAAAAAGAAGGCCGACTTGGCGTTGACGGCGGTCATCTCGTCATATTCGGCTTCCGATGTTTCGAGGATCGGTTTCTTCAGCACCTTGCCGACCGTGTTGATGGCGATATCCGGCCGGCCGATGGCGGCGACGGCATCGGCAAACAGTTTTTCGACTGCGCCCGCTGTGGTCAGATCGGCCTGAAGGGCAACGGCCTCCGCGCCGGCTGCCTTCACGGCCGCCACGGTTGCGTCGGCATCGGCCTTTGTGGCGGGGCTGTTATAGTGGATGGCGATTGCGCCTGCGCCCTGGCTGGCGAAATCGCGTGCGATCAGCCCGCCGAGGTTTTTCGCGCCGCCGGCGATGATGACTGTTTTACCTTTGATGGAATGATCGGTCATGGGGTTGGCCTCCTTTGCCGGTGCGCAGCGACGTTTGCCGCGCTTTCATGTCGCAAGGATATCGTCTAGAATTACGCGATAAAGGCCACCATTCTGACATGACTTGTCAGAAAATCCGCACAGTGAAGGATGTCCGTTGGATCGCATCGACCTGTTCCGCATCTTCGCGCGCGTCGTAGACTGCGCGAGTTTCACGCGGGCCGCCGATACGCTTGGCATTCCGCGCTCTTCGGTTTCGGCGGCGGTGCAGGAGCTGGAGGCACGCGTCGGCGCCCGCCTGCTCAACCGCACCACGCGCAAGGTCTCTCCAACCGAGGATGGATCGGCTTTTTACGAGCGGTGCCAGCGGCTGATCGCCGATGTCGAAGATGCGGAAAACCTGTTCCGGCAGAGCGCGGCGCAACCTTCGGGGCGGCTGCGGATCGATGTGCCGGGCCGGATCGGCCGCCTTGTCATCGCACCCGCCCTGCCGGAGTTTCTCGATCTTTACCCGCAGATCGACATCAGCCTTGGTGTTACGGACAGGGCCGTCGATCTGGTGGAAGACAATATCGATTGCGTGCTGCGCGTCGGTCCGCTCAGCGATTCCGGTCTCATCGCAAGGCCGATCGGCAAGCTGCCGCTGATCAATGTCGCCAGCCCCGCCTATCTGGAGCGTCACGGCACGCCGCAGTTCCCCCATGATCTTTCCCGCCACTGGGCCGTCAATTATGCGTCGCCCTCCAGCGGGCGCGTGGAAAACTGGGAATGGCTTGAAGGCGAGGCGCTGCATTCGGTTTCCATGCGCGGCCGCGTCACTGTCAACAGTGCCGAGGCCTATATCGCCTGCTGTCTGGCCGGTCTCGGTTTGATCCAGATACCCGCTTATGATGTCAGTCCGCATCTCGAAAGCGGTGAACTGGTCGAGGTCATGCCCGCCCATCGGGCTGAGCCGATGCCGATGACGCTGCTTTATGCGCATCGCCGGCATCTGTCGCGGCGATTGCAGGTCTTTGCCGACTGGCTGGAAGCTCTGTTGCGGCGGCAGCTGCTCTAACCTGCCGGCGCGATATTGTTCGGGCGAGATTGCGCTGGAATGGTTGATTGATTTCCATCAGGAAGACGATAGTCGTTATAGTCGTGCGGGCGAAAATACTGAACGTACGGGCAGACGATGCGGAGGAGCTTGGGGATGGCGTCGAAACGGCAGGGCAGGCGTGTCACGATCACGGATGTTGCCGAACGGGCAGGGGTCGGCACGGCAAGCGTCGACCGGGTCCTCAATGATCGCGGCAATGTCAGCGAGGCGGTCAGCAAACGGGTCTTGCAGGCGGCAAAGGAACTTGGCCTGCGCCGCATGTTGCCGCAGGCGCATCGCAGGCTGATCCGGATCGATGTCATCCTTGCCCGGCCGGAACTGCCGCTCATCGCCCGCATGGGCTTCGAGTTCCGGCGGATCGCAACCTCACTCGACAGGTCGATCGTCATTCACCGGACGGTGCTGGAGGATGAGCGGCCGGAAACCCTGGCAAAGGCGCTGGCAAAGACCGGCTGCGATGCGGTCGTCTCCTATATGCAGGATCATCCGCTCGTCCATGCAGCGGTGGAGGAGCTGAGCGCCCGGGGCATTCCCGTCGTCACCGTCATCTCCGACGTTCCCGGCTCGGCGCGGATCGGTTATGCCGGCACGGATCACTATCGCGCCGGCCGCTCGGCCGGTTATTTCATCAGCAGGATGGCGCGCAAACCGGGGCCAGTCATCCTGCTGTGCAATCATCTCGGTTTCCAGTCACATGCCGACCGTGTGCGTGGGGTCACGCAGTTTCTGGCGGAAAAGGCGCCGGGCTGGCATGTGGCGCGCATCGTGGAAGGAGGCGACGACCGCGCCCGTTCGGAGCTTCAGCTGCGCGAGGCCTTTCATGCCGAGCCCGATACCGTCGCCGTCTACAATGTGGGAGCGGCCAATATCGGTGTGGCGCGGGCCATCCGCGCCGATATTCTACCGGATCGCCCCCTCTTTGTCGGGCACGAACTGACGCGCAACACCGCTGCGTTTCTGCGGGAAGGACTGATGTCGCTCACGATCGACCAGAGCCCGGAACTGCAGGTGCGGCTGGCGGTTAACATCCTGCTTCGCCATTTCGAATTCTTCGATGCCGGACAGGGGGCCTTTCCACCTGAAACGGAGGTGCCCATCGTCCTTTACGGGCCGGAAAACCTCCCGAACCCGCTGCCTTTCTGAGAAGTCGCAAGGCTGATGGTTTTCCATCAGTGTGGCATTTGCCGGGCGCGATGCGCCGGGGCATGTTTGCCGCGTCCGAGGGCGTTCTCGGCCGGTCAAAGGCGGGCGTCTCTCCAGGGAGGAAACATCATGAACGACATCATCGCCCCCGTCCGGTGGGGCATACTCGGCGCCGCGCGCATCGCGGACGGTGCCATCATTCCGGGCCTCGTCAAAAGCGCCGTCTGTGAGCCCCTCGCCATCGGTGCGCGCAGCGTGGAACGGGCAAGAACCATGGCCGACCGGCACGGTATTCAGCGCGCCTATGGCGGCTACGAAGAGGTGCTTGCAGATCCTGACGTCGAGGCGGTCTATATTGCCCTGCCGAACCATCTGCATGTGGAGTGGACCCGCAAGGCGGCGAGGGCCGGCAAACATGTCCTGTGCGAAAAACCGGCAGCCATGACGGCGGCGGAACTCGATCAGCTCGGGGATATCGATCCGGCGCTGAAGATTTCCGAGGCCTTCATGGTTCGCCAGCAGCCGCGCTGGATCAGGCTGCGGCAAATCCTTCAGGCGGAAGACTATGGCCGGCCGCTTTCCTTCTCCTCGCTCCTGTCTTTCATGATGACCAATGAAGCGGATTTCCGCCAGAAGCCGGAATTCGGCGGTGGCGCCTATTACGATCTCGGCTGCTATACCGCCATGGCAGCGCGTTATGTTTTTGGTTCCGAACCGAAGCGCGCTTTCGCAGCCGCCGCCCATAATGCCGGCGGCATCGACATGTTCACCTCGGTCATCCTCGATTTCGGCGACGGCAGACACGCGACCTTCATGGTTTCGATGGCGCAGGCCTCCTCGCAATCGATCCAGATCGTCTGCGAAAGGGCCTTCATCTCGCTGCCGCAGGCCTATGTGCCCTCGCGTGTCAGCCCCAACATCATCGCCATCGACACCTCGGCCGACCACGCGAATTCGGACATCCATACGCTCGAATTTCCGCCGCTCGACCAATACGAGGAAGAGGTGACGAACTTCTCCCGGGCGATCCGCGGCGAGGCGGTGCCCTATTTCGACATGCGGGACGCGCGGGCCAATGCGGCCGTGGCCGACGCGGTTTTCGCCTCGGCGAAAAGCGGCGCATGGGTTGATGTGAAAGGATATTGAAATGACGATCAAACTTGCCCTCATCGGCGCAGGACGTATCGCAAAGGTACATGCCCGGGCGATTGCCGGCAGTGACGATGCCGAACTTGTGGCCGTTACGGACGCCCTGCCGGCCGCAGCGGAAGCTCTGGCGCAGGCCTCGGGAGCGAGGGCGGCGGATGTGGATGTCATCGCGGCGGATCAATCCATTGACGCGGTGCTGATCTGCACACCGACCGATACCCATGCCGACCTCATCGAAAAATTCGCGAGAGCCGGCAAGCACGTCTTCTGCGAAAAGCCTGTCGATCTCGATCTTGCCCGCGCCGAAGAGGTGGTCTCGATAGCCAGGGCGGCGGGCGTGACGCTGATGCTCGGTTTCAACCGCCGTTACGACCCGAATTTTGCCGGCGTGCGCGCCGCGATCGATGCCGGGCGCATTGGCAATGTCGAAATGGTGACGATCACTTCGCGCGATCCGGGGGCGCCGGACTTGTCCTATGCCGCGCGTTCGGGCGGCATTTTCCGTGACATGACGATCCATGATCTCGATATGGCGCGTTTCCTGCTCGGCGAAGAGCCGGTTGTGGTGTCGGCCCATGCTTCGGTTCTCGTCAAACCGGAGCTGAAGGACATAGGCGATTTCGACAGTGCCACCGTCATTCTCGAAACGGCGTCGGGGCGGCAGGCGGTCATCACCAATTCGCGCCGCGCCACCTATGGTTATGACCAGCGGGTGGAAGTGCATGGTTCGCTCGGCGTCGCCCGTGCGGAAAACCAGCATGAGAACACGGTCGTCATCGGCAATGCGGATGGTTATCGCAGCGCGCCGCTGCAGAATTTTTTCATGACGCGTTACACCGCGTCTTATGCCGGCGAGATCGCTGAGTTCATCGCGGCCCTCAAGGAAGGCAGGCAACCGGCCACCACCGGTGAGGACGGCGTCGTGGCCCTCAAACTTGCCAATGCCTGCGTGCAATCGGTGGAAACCGGAAAGCGCGTCGCGGTTTAAGACAAACCGCAGCAATTGCGTGGCGCGTCACAATCTGGCGCGTCGTGCTTCAGATTTGCAAGCCGGAGGAGCGCCTGACAATCAGTTCCGGCGCGATCACGAGGTTGCGGATCGGTGCGGATGGTTCGTTAAGTCGCGTCGTCAGCGTTTCAACGGCGGCGGCAACCATGTCCGGCACCTTCTGGCGGATGGTGGTGAGCGAAATCGGTTCGGAAGCCGCCATGGGTATGTCGTCGAAGCCGACGACTGCCACCTCATCCGGCACCCGGAAGCCATGCCCGGCAAGCCGGCTGATGACGCCGAGCGCAATGAGGTCGTTGGCCGCGAAGATTGCGGTCGGGCGGTCCTTGCGGGCCATCAGCGCATCGGTTGCCGCGCTGCCGGCGTCGACGTCATACCGGCCTTCGGCGATGATGGGCTTCAGGCCATGCCGCTGCATCGTGTCGCGATAGGCGTTTGCGCGGCTGTTGGCGCCGGCGCCGGTGCCGCCGGTAATATGGGCGATGGCGCGATGGCCGAGCCCCAGCAGAAACTCCGTTGCCAGCCGGGCGCCGAGCGCATCATCCGAGCTTACGCTTTCCACCATCTCCTCGGCCAGGTTGCGGCCGATATAAACCGTTGGCAGCAGCTTGGAAACGGCGGCGATCTCTTCCCGCTCTCCCGGCGCGCCGATGAGGACGAGGCCGGCAATGCGCTGGTCGATGAAGGCGCGCAGCGTTGCGGCCGTGCCGGAGACCGCCAGCATGGCGAAATAACCTGCATCCCGCAGAGCTTTATCGCATTCGCGCGCCAGCATTGCTTCGTAAGGGTTGAGCACATCGCCGACAACAAGGCCTATCGAACGGCTCTGGCGGCTGGCCAGTGTCTGGGCGGCAAGGTTCGGCGTATAATTGAGGCTGGCGGCAGTAGTGAGGATATGGGCCTTCGTGTCGCTACGAACTCCGGGGTCGTTTCGCAGTGCGCGCGACGCCTGCGAGCGCGAAACACCCGCCGCCTTGGCGACATCTTCAAGCGTTACTCCGGGGCGGGCGGGAAAGTTGCTCATGCTTTCCTATAAAGAAGGCTGGTGGAAACTGGCAAGCGCCGGCGCTTTAATTTCGCGGCGCGGCCCCGGCAGGCGTCATTTGACGCCTGCGGATTGTTCGATGCAGAAGCGCAGGGTGGTTGCCGATGTGGCGACGGCTTCGAGCGGCGGCATGGAATAGTCCTCGTTCTCGATGCTGATGACGTCGTCGTAACCGGCCTTGCGCAACGCCCTGACAATATCGAGCCAGCCATGCACGGCGGTGCCGTGGCCGAGCGAGACGAAATTCCAGGACCGGCCTTCGACCGGCATCACATGTTTGGTGTCGAGCAGGCCGTCGATCCGGGCGCGCAGTTCGATGCGCGAATCCTTGCCGTGGACATGGTAGATGCACTCACCCAGCGCCTCGATGGCGGAAATCGGATCGCCGCCCATCCAGATCAGGTGGCTGGGGTCGAAATTGACGCCGACCGTTGGCCCGACCGCGTCGCGCAGGCGGAAGAAACTCTCGCTATTATAGACACACTGGCGGCCGTGCTGCTCGACGCAGATCTTCAGGCCCTTTTGCCCGGCTGCTGCTGCGTATTTTCTCCAGAAGGGCAGAAGCCTTTCGCTCCATTGCCATTCCAGCATCTCCATGGCCTCGAGCGGCCAGGAGGAGGTGATCCAGTTCGGGTTCCGGTCCTCCGGCCCGCCGGCGGGAAGGCCGGACATCATGACGATCCGTTCGACGCCGAGCAGGACGGCAAGTTCCAGCGTGTCATAGGCAAGTTTGCTGTCGTCTACCCCGATCTTTCCCGGATGCAGCGGATTTCCCGAGCAATTCAGTGCCGATATTTCGAGGTTTCGTTCCTTCAGCATACCCTTCAGGCGATCACGCGAAGCCGTATGGGCAAGCAGATCGGCGATATCCACATGCGGTGCGCTCGACCAGCCGCCAAGTCCGAATTCGACATGGGTGAGGCCAAGTTCTGCGATCTGGTCGAGGCAGGCGGGAAGCGGCAGCGCGCCGAAGCCGTCGGTATTGAGACCAATTTTCATCATTTGCTCCTTTGGCATCAGGCGGCGGCGTGCCTGACCTTTACGGGCCGGTTGGTATCTGCGCTCTGCTGGATCGCATCGAGGATTTCGCTCGCGCGCAGGCCGTCGAGGATGGAGCCGTTCGTCATCGGCCCGCCCCTGGCGATGGCGTCGAGGAATTCATGGATCATGAAACCGAAGACCTCGGCATAACCGATGGCGACGCCGTCATGCGGCACCGGCAGCAGCGCGGCGAAAGGCAGAGCCGGATGGTTGGCGACGATGGTGAAGGGCGACTGGCCGGAACCGTCGAAACGGGCGATCTCGTAATGCGCCGGCGTGCGGGAACTGTAGCGAACCGTGCCTTTCGTGCCGGTGATCGCAACTGTCAGGCTGTTGCCCATGCCCACTGCAACGCGGCTGGCAAGAAAGGTGCCCTGGCAACCATTTTCGAAACGCAGCAGGGCGGACATGACGTCGTCATTGTCGACCGGCCGGCTTTCCGTGCTCAGCGCCACATGATTATGACCGATGCTGGCGCCGGCCGGCAGGAAGCGCTGCTTGATGGAAATGGTTGCGATTGCACCGGCGATCTCCTCGACTTCACCGCACAGGAAGCGGGCTATATCGACGGCATGGGTGCCGATATCGAGTAGCGCGCCCGGTCCGGCCCGGTCCCGCTCATAACGCCAGCTATGGGGCAGCTGCGCGTCGGCGGCATATTCGCTTTCATACTGGACAAGCGTGTTGACCGGTTCGCCGATCTCGCCGTTCTGGATCAATTGCCGGATTGCCGCGATGGCGGGGATGCGGCGGTAGTTGAAGACGGTTGCGGAAACGGTGGCAGTCGTTTTCGATGCCTCATAGATACGGGCTGCCGTTTCCGCATCAAGCGCCAGCGGCTTTTCGCAGATGACGTGTTTGCCGGCCGCGAGTGCGGCCAGCGTGACCTCCGCATGCAGGAAATTCGGCAGGCAGATGCTGACGATGCCGATTTCCGGATCCGCAAGCACGTCCTTCCAGTTCGAAGCGATGGTTTCGAAACCCCAGCTTGTCGCCATCGCGGCGGCAAGCTCGCCATTGGCGTCACAGATGGTCTTCAGGCGCAGGCCGGGGAGCCGGTCAGAGAACCGGTCGATATTGACCCTGTAGCCGAAGGCATGCGCAGCGCCGATCATGCCGGCGCCAATGACCGCAATTGCCGATCCTGTCATATGTTCCTCCCAGAGACGGATATGTGATCTGTCATTTTGATATGAGAGCGATCCCATATTGTCAATATCGCTGTGATCTCCATCGGGGATGGGCTGGTTGTCGTTGGGTTTCCCGTATTTTGCAGGGCTTTGTCCATCTGCGCCAAGGCTAACGGCTTGGCCAGAAATTCTGGCGCGTGGGAAATAATTGTGATGGGATTCAATCAAGCCCTGCGGTGCGGACCCTTCATTACCATTATCGAGGTTGACAGATTGAGAGCGCTCCCATTATTGGTGACAACAAGGGTTGAGGAGCCCTTGGTCAACGTGGCGCCGCACGCCGGCGTATTGAGGAGGAAACGATGAAATCCCTACTGTCCGCACTGCTTTTGTCGTCCGCGCTTTTTACGACGGCGAATGCCGCCAATATCGGCGTTGCAATGTCGAGTTTCGATGACAACTTCCTGACGATCCTGCGGCTTGCGATGCAGAGCTCGGCCGAGGGCAAGCCGGATGTTCAGCTGCAATTCGAGGATGCCCAGACCGATATCGGCAGGCAGCTCGATCAGGTCAATAATTTCGTCGCCCAGGGACTGGATGCGATCATCGTCAACCCGGTGGATGCCTCGGCGACCCAGCCGATTACGGCCGCCGCCGCTGCCGCCGGCATTCCGCTGATCTATGTGAACCGTCAGCCGGTCGAAAAACTGCCGGAGAGCGGCGTCAGCTTCGTCGGCAGCGATGAATATCAGGCCGGCACCCTGCAGATGACCGAAGTGTGCCGCCTGCTCGGCGGCAAGGGCAAGGTCAACATCATCATGGGCGATCTTGCCTATGAGGCCGCCCGTGTCCGCACCAAGGCGGCCGAGGATGTGCTGAAGAAACCGGAATGCGCCGGTATCACGGTTGCCGACAAGCAGGCCGGCAAATGGACCCGCATTTCAGGCGCCGACCTCGTTACCAACTGGCTGAGCGCCGGCCTCGATGTCAACGCGATCATTGCCAATAATGACGAGATGGCGCTTGGCGCGATACAGGCGCTGAAGGGTGTGAAAAAGCCGCTTGGCGCCGGCGAAGGCAAGATCGTGGTTGGCGGCATAGATGCAACGCAGGATGCGATGAAGGCCATGAAGGCGGATGAGCTCGCCGTCACCGTGTTTCAGGATGCGGCAGGGCAGGGCAAGGGTGCATTGGAAACCGCGCTCAAGATGATCGCCAAGGAGCCGGTCGAACAGAACGTCTGGATTCCGTTCGAACTGGTAACCCCCGCAAACCTGGCCACCTATGACAGCCGCAACTGATGCTCTACCAGAATAGATGCATGGCGGCGGGGGCGCCGCCATGCAATGCCGCTTTGGTCAGATGTAGTGCAGCTGACGTTCGGCGACGGTGAGGGTGATCTGCTGGCCGGGCGGCGGGTAAAGCGCATCCTGCGCGCTTGCATGTTCGACCTTGAGCGCCACGCCGGCCGCATCCAGCTGGTAACGGACCGTGGGGCCGACGATGCTGATGTCTTTCACCTCGGCGGTGAAGGCCACGCCAGTTCCGTCCGGCGCGTTGCCGATCGTGAAGGCGTGTGGCGGGATGATGCAGGTCCGCTCGAAGCGGTTGCCGGTGATGCGTGACATGTCTTCGGCGGTGATGATGTTGGCGTCACCGATGAAACCGGCGACGAACAGGTCGGCCGGCCGGTAATACAGCTCTTGCGGCGACGCGGTCTGGGCGATGCGGCCGGCATTCATCACCGATATGCGGTCGCCCAGCGACAGGGCCTCGTCCTGATCATGGGTGACGAGGATGCTGGTGAGGCCGCTTTCGCGCTGAATGCGTTTCAACTCGTCACGCAGGCGCTTGCGGATCTGGGCATCGAGTGCGGAAAGCGGTTCGTCCAGCAGAAGCAGCTTGGGTTCGAGCACCAGCGCACGGGCGAGCGCCACGCGCTGTTTCTGGCCGCCGGAAAGCTGATGCGGCCGCCGCTCGGCGCGGTCGCTGAGGGAAACGGTTTCGAGCACGGCGGAGACCTTGTCGTCGATGGTCTTTTTTGCCAGCCGGCGCTGTTCCAGACCGAAAGCGAGGTTCTGCCGCACCGTCATATTGGGAAAAAGCGCATAATGCTGGAACACCATGCCGATGCCGCGATCCTTCGGCGGCAGGGTGTCGATGCGCCGGCCGTCCAGCGTGATCGATCCGGACGAAGGCGAAACGAGGCCGGCGATGGAGCGCAGCAATGTCGTCTTGCCGCAGCCGGACGGCCCCAGCAGCACATGCATCTCACCCGTGTCGATGCCAAGCTCGATGGCGTCGAGAACGGTGGCGTTGCCATAAATGGCGCTGATATTATGGATCGCAAGATGGGTCATGATGCACGCTCCGTTTCCCGGACCATCCGAAAGGCGATCAGGGTAAAGGCAAGGATGAGCAGGAAATAGAGAATGACGATGACGCTGGTGATGCGGCCGCTGAGGCTGCGCTGGGCGAACATGTACATTTGCAGCGTTTCGAAATTGCCGCCGACCAGCATCTTGGCGTAGACGAATTCGCTGAACAGCGTCGCGAAATTCAGCACGATGGCAACCGCGATGGACGGCAGGATGCTGGGCAGGACGACGCGTCGCAGAATGGCGAGGTCGCTCGCGCCGATCAGCCGGCCGGCATCCAGAAGCTCGTTGATGTCGAGGTTGCGCAGGCCGTTCTTCACGGCGATGTAGAACATCGAAAAGCAGAGCGGCACATAGGTCAGCACCAGTACCAGCGGTGAGCCGCCGATCTGCAGCGGCGGGGCGGAAAATATCCTGAGATAACCGACCACCAGAATGATGCCGGGTGCGGCATAGGGCAAGATCACCAGCCGGGCGAACCAGCGGTCAAGTGCGGGCCAGTAGATATGGGCGGAAACGACCGCCGGGACGATGATGAGGGTCGCGATAGTCAATGCCGCCGCTGCAACCAGCGTGGAGCGCAGCAGGGCTGCGTGGAAACGCGGGTCCGAGAGGATGGTGACGAAATTATCCACCGTCAGCCCGGCCGGCAGCAGGGTTCCGGACCAGTCGGTCGCCACCGCATTCAACATCGTCGCCAGCAGCGGCGATATCATGATGAGCGCCATCAGCCACAGAAACAGGCTTGCGCCTTTGAAACCCTGCTGCGTCATCGGCGCTTTTCTCCCGCCAATATCTGGCTTGCGGTGATGGGCACGAGAAGCACGACCAGAAGGCATATGGCGATGGCATTGGCGAGATTGGGATCGGAGAAAATATCGCCGGATACCAGTTCGCTGATGCGGATGGTGACGACATTGATGCTTGTGCCGGTCAGAGCGAAGGTCGTCGCGAAAGTGCCCATGGCATTGGCAAAGAGCAGAATGGCGATTGCCAGCAACTGCCGTGCGACGGTGGGCAGGCCAACCCTCAGCCAGAACCGCAGCTTGCCGACGCCGATCAGCGCCGCCGCCTCTTCAATATCCTGACCGACGGCGGCGAGCGCTGGCGTGATCAGCAGCGTGGCCAGCGCCACCTGAAAATAACAATAGGCGATGATGAGCCCGGTAAAGGAATAGACGTTAAAATCGTCGATCAGCCCCAGTTCCTTCAGCAAAAGCGTGAACATGCCGTTCAGCCCGAAGAGGAAGATGAGCGCCATGGCGAGCGGTACGCCGGCGAAGTTGGCGCCAATATTGGCGAAGGCCATGACGATGCGGCGGGTGCCGCCCGATCTTGCCCGCAGCGCCACCGCCACCAGAAAACCGAGAACGAGACCCGTTCCCGTGCTGATGAGCGAAATGATCGTCGTGGTCGCGAATGACTGAAGATAAAAGGCATCCGTGAGAATGGTGCGGTAATTGGCAAGTGATAGCACACCGCCGGCGAAAAAGCTGTCAGTGACGACACTCGCCAGCGGCCAGAGGACGAGAATGGCGATAACGCCGAGAAACGGCGCTGCCAGCAGCCGCATTTTGCGGTTCTGCACGCTCATGCGGATAACAGCCCTTGCGGTACGGGCAGGCCATGATCGGCAATGGCGAGAAGCGTGCAGAGCAGTCCGGCAATATCCGTCTGTGCAAGCTTCGCATCCGCAACCGGCGTAAAGGCCTCGCCGAATGTATAGAATGGCACCAGAGCCTCGGTCTCATGCGGCCCGCCGTGATTGCCGTCATCGCTCATGCCGTGATCGCTGGTGACGATGATGCTGTAACCCGCAGCGCGCCAGGCTGGCAGATACCGCGCCAGGAGATCGCCGGCGTTACGGGCGGCGTTGCGATATTCCCGCGAGCTGCCGCCGTGTTTGTGGCCTTCATTGTCGATATTCATCGGGTGGATCAGCAGGAAATCCGGACCATGCCGGCGCAGCAGAACATCCGCATCGGCAAAGACATGGTCGTCCGGATAATGATCGGCCCAATAAAACGAGCCGTGATGAATGCCGCCATCGAAATTCTCGATATGGCGGAATTCCGGGGAGAAGGGTGCCTGATTGTAAAGTTCGAAATACCAGTGATAGGCGGAGGCGGCAGTGGTGCGGCCGGCCGCACTTGCCAGCGAGAAGACATTGGGAAAGCGGGAGCGGCGAACCACGCCGTTGCTGGTGACACCATGAACCACCGGCGGCAGTCCGGTCATCAGCGTTTCGTAAAGCGGCCGCGAAATCGATGGCAATTCGCTGCGCACGGCGCGGATACCGGCCTTTCCGGCGGTTGCCAGACCTTCCATATATCCGAGGCAATCCCTTGCCGTCGTATATCTGAGGCCATCCAGCAGGATGAAGATCGTCTTGTGCATCGCTTTCGTCTCGCCTGTTTGTGGTTCGGTTTGCCCGAGCACTTTTTAGCACGTTCCGCGGACTCGTTGCCCGCGGAACAGTCGTTCGGTTTTCAGGGCGGTTGCCCGATTACATCTTCGGGGCGACGCTGGCGCGCCAGAGATTGACCAGCTTGCCGGCGGCCTGGGTCCAGACGGCGGCATTGATCGGGCGGGCCTTGGCATATTGTTCCGAAGGCAGCAGGCGTTCCTTCGCCTCGGCCGGCAGGGTGATGCGGTCGACGCGGATCGGACGGGCATAACCAATGGCCAGGTTGATCTGGCCGGCATCGCTGAGGATATATTCGCGCGCCAGCTTGGCGGCATTGGGCTGCTTGGAGAATTTGTTGATGATGGTGGCGTAACCGCTGGTGACCGAACCGTCAGAGGGGATGACGACCTTGAACTTCTCGCGGCCAACCACGTCGCGGTAGTTGAGGGCGTTGAAGTCCCACATCGGCGCGACCTGGATTTCGCCCTTTTCCATCGTGGCCGGGTTTGCACCATTGGCCAGCAGGCGGCCTTTTTCCGCAAGCTTGGCGAAGAGGTCGACGCCCGGCTGGAGGTTTTCCTCACCGCCGCCCATGGCGATGGCGGCAGCCAGCACGGCGGCATTGTCCTGTGCACCGGAACCGACATTGCCGAGCGAGACCTTGTAGTCGCCCTTCAGCAGATCGGCCCAGGAAGCGGGCGGGTTCTTGACATCGGCGGAGATCAGGAAGGCGATGGTGCCGGTGTAACCGATGACCCAATGGCCGTCCTTGTCCTTGGCCCAGTCGGGGATCTGGTCCCAGGTCGTGGTCTTGTAGGGCTGGGTGACGCCGCGGGCGACAGCGATCGGGCCGAACTCGAGACCGACATCGCCGATATCAGCCGTCGCATTGGCGCCTTCATTGGCGAACTTGGCGATTTCCTCACCGCTGCTCATGTCCGTATCGGCGTGTTTCAGGCCGTATTTTTCGGTCAGCTGGTTCCAGGTGTCCTTCCAGTTCGCCCACCCGTCCGGCATGCCGACGCTGTAGATGGCGCCTTCTTTGCGGGCGGCCGCTTCAAGGGCAGGAACGTCCTGTGCCTGGGCGGTGAGGGGAAGGGAAAAAACGGTGAGAAGGGAAAGGGAAAGGATGGAATTTTTCACGGGGCTTGCTCCTTGGTCTAGACCAGTTGCATGCTCATTATCGGTTCGCTATGACAGGCCAATGACGTTTTCGGCGCGGACATGACGCGCCCGTTATTTTTTAACGGCGATGGAATGAGGGCGGCGATGCCAGCCAGAGAAACGACAGGCGGCAACCGCGATATCGAAGCCGGCCGGCGCGGCGGGCTGGAACAGCAATTGCGCCGGGCCATTGCCGCAGGCGAGGTGGTGAAGCATGGCCGGCTTCTCTCCGAGAGACAATTGATCGCGAAATACGCCACCACGCGCATCACCCTGCGCGAGGCGCTTTTCCACCTCGAGATCGACGGCCTGATCTTTCGCGAGAGCCGGCGTGGCTGGTTCGTTTCCGGACCGCGCCTGATTTACAGCCCGCTGCACCGTTCCCACTTCCATCGCATGGCCGCGGAGCAGGGGCGCTCCGCCGAAACCCTGCTGGTGGAGGCCGAGGCCGCAGCGCTGCCCGAAGAGCTTGCGCCCCTCATGCGCTGTGCGCCGGGAACACCATTCTGGCGCATCCGCAGAAAGCGCAGCATCGACGGCCGGCTGGTGCTTTTCGTCGAACACTATCTTTCGATGGAGATTTTCCCCGATATCTTGCAGCACGATCTCACCCGGTCACTCACGACGATTTATCAGGATACTTATGCCGTCACCTATGGTCCGGCCTATTTCGAAATCAATCCGGTCGCGTTGCGGGGATATCCGGCTCATCATCTTGGTTGCAGCGAAGGGGCTTACGGCCTGAAAATCACGCGCGTCAATCAGGACCAGCATGGCCGCATCATCGATTGCGATCTCGAATATTGGCGCCACGATGCCATTTCGGTGCGGGTTGAAACCGGCCAGCCGGAGCAGCCGGCCGGCTGAAGCTCGAATATCTTCAGGATTGCGGCAGCAGCACGCCGACGGCGAATTCCTCGTCCGTCGCGACGTGGCCGATCTGCGTCTTGCGATATTCGCTGGGGCTGAAACCCCGCTCGGCCCGCAAGGTGCGTGAAAGATGCGGCGCGTCGCAAAAACCGGTGGCAAGCGCGATCTGGGTGATCGTGTCTTCCGTTTTGCGTAACAGGGAAAGCGCACGGTCCAGCCGCAGTTCGAGATAGACTTTCGATGGCGTCGCCTTCAGGTCACCGAGAAAACGCCGTTCGAGGCTGCGACGGCCAAGACCGAGGTCGCGGGCAAGTTCAAGCACGGTTCTCGGCACTTCGATATTCTGCTGCATGCGCAGGATCGCCTTTTTGACCAGCGGGTCCGTGGCTCTGCGTGCGCTCTGCTGGCCGGGCTGGGGTTTTTCGCCGCTCAGTGCGCTGTCGATCATCATGATGTTGAGGCTCTTGATGGCGGCGGACTGGCCGACATGGCGCTCCACCAGGAAGGCCGCCAGATGCGCGGAGCCGTGGCCGCCCGAACAGGTCAGCCGGTCGCGATCGATAACGAAAATCTGGTCGGAGACCATCTGCACCGTGTCGAAACGGTCGAGAAAATCCTGATGGTGGAACCAGCTCACGCAGCAGCGATAACCATCGAGCAGACCCGCTTCGTGCAGAATGAAAACGCCAGTGCAGAGCCCGATAATGGGAGTGCCGGCCGCTGCACGCTGTTTGAGGAACCGCAGCGCTTCCGGCGGCAGGGCGCTGTGATCGCTGATCAAGCCGCCGGCAACGACGATATAGTCGTAATGCCCGGCGTCGATCAGCCGCGTGTCGGGCTGCACCTTCACACCGCAGCTCGATTGAACGCTGCCCATGGTCGCCGACAGCACCGACCATTCGCAGAGAATTGGGCGCGAGCGGTCGGCCTCGTCGGCGGCAAGGCGTAGCACATCGACGAAATTTGCGAAGGCCGACAATGTGAAACGGTCGGCAAGCAGGAAAGCGACGCTGAGGCGTTTCTTGGCGCGGTGAGAGGTCATGGCGCAAATATTCATGCAAAGAGACGCGATTGTCCAGCCGCCGCAACGCAAATCTTCATAGCTTTTGCGACACGAGATTTTTTTAACCATCGGGTCTGCTCATGACGCGTTTTAATGCTTTCAATCTTTTGAAGAACGCCCTGACCGGCCACAAGAACTGGGACGAGCAATGGCCGGACAGCCAGCCGAAGGCCGAATATGACGTGGTCATCGTCGGCGCTGGCGGCCATGGTCTGGGCGCTGCCTATTATCTCGCCAGCCAGCACGGCATCACCAATGTCGCCGTCATCGACAAGGGCTGGCTCGGCGGCGGCAATACCGGCCGCAACACGACGATCATCCGCTCCAATTATCTCTATGACGAAAGCGCCCGGCTTTACGATCACGCCGTCGATCTGTGGGAGAATTTGAGCCAGGAACTGAACTACAACGTCATGTATTCGAAGCGCGGCGTGCTGATGCTCGCCCATAACGTTCACGACGTGCAGAGCTTCAAGCGTCACATTCATTCCAACCGCTTGAACGGCGTCGATAATCGCTGGCTCACGACTGAGGAATGCAAGGAATATTGCCCGCCGCTCAGCATTTCCCCCAATGCCCGTTATCCGATCATGGGCGGTGCGCTGCAGGAGCGTGCCGGCACGGCGCGCCATGATGCGGTCGCCTGGGGTTATGCGCGTGGTGCCGCCGCCCGCGGTGTCGATATCATCCAGAACTGCCCCGTTACCGCCATTCGCCGCAATGCCGATGGCTCCGTTGCCGGTGTCGAAACGGCGCGTGGCTTCATCAAGGCAAAGAAGGTGGCAGTTTCCGCTGCCGGCCATACATCGGTCGTGATGGACACAGCCGGTGTGCGCCTGCCGCTCGAAAGCTATCCGCTGCAGGCGCTGGTGTCGGAACCGATCAAGCCGATCTTCCCCTGCGTGGTCATGTCCAACGCGGTTCATGCCTATATCAGCCAGTCAGACAAGGGCGAGCTGGTGATTGGTTCGGGTACGGACCAGTATACCTCCTATTCGCAGCGCGGCGGCCTGCCGCTGATCGAGCATACGATTGCGGCCATCGTCGAAATCTTCCCGATCTTCAACCGCATGCGCATGCTGCGCAAATGGGGCGGCATTGTCGATGTGACACCGGATCGTTCGGCCATTCTCGGCAAGACCCCCGTGGCCGGTCTTTACGTCAATTGCGGTTGGGGCACGGGCGGTTTCAAGGCCACACCGGGCGCGGCGCACACCTTCGCCTGGACCATAGCCAAAAACGAACCGCACCCGATCAACGCGCCGTTCACGCTGGAACGTTTCCGTTCCGGCCGCCTGATCGACGAGGCCGCCGCCGCCGCCGTGGCGCATTAATTCACGCATTTTCCGGACGTAAAACCGCTTCGCACTTTTACTGGAAATGCTCTGAGGATACGACGATGCTTTTGATCCGCTGCCCCTATTGCAACGAAACATTGCCCGAAGCCGAATTCACCTATGCCGGGCAGGCCCATGTCGTCCGCGCCGCTGATCCGTCGTCGCAGAGTGATGAACAGTGGGAAGAATTCCTGTTCATCCGCGAAAACGTCAAAGGTCCGCATTTTGAGCGCTGGCGGCATCTGCATGGCTGCGGCCGCTTCTTTAATGCCGTGCGCGATACGGTGAGCGACCGGTTCCTTACGACCTATCGCGCGGGTGAGCCGCGTCCGGAGCTTTCTTCCCTGACCCGCGTGACCGCAAGTTCGGAGGTGTCGAAATGAATTCCTATCGCGTTTCCGGCCGTGGCCGTGTGGATGCCGCCCGCTCGGTAAGCTTTACCTTCGACGGCAAGACCTATCGCGGCGTGAAGGGCGATACCGTCGCCTCGGCACTGTTGGCCAATGGCGTGCATCTTATGGGCCGCTCGTTCAAATACCACCGCCCGCGCGGCTCGGTTGCGGCGGGTTCCGAAGAGCCGAATGCGCTGATCGGCACCCGCCGTGGCGCCGGTCAGTTCGAGCCGAACACCCGCGCCACGGTGCAGGAAATATGGAACGGGCTGGAAACCACCTCGCAGAACAAATATCCGAGCCTGAAATTCGATATCGGCGCGGTCAACGACATGGCCTATATGCTGTTTTCGGCGGGCTTCTACTACAAGACCTTCATGTGGCCGAAGAGCTTCTGGAACAAGGTCTACGAGCCCTTCATCCGCGCGGCGGCTGGTCTCGGCGTTTCGCCGGCGGAGGAAGACCCCGACACCTATGCCTCGCGCAACCTGCATTGCGACGTGCTGATCGTCGGCGCTGGTCCTGCCGGTCTCGCTGCGGCGCGTGCGGCGGCGGTGGATGGTTTGAAGGTCGTGCTGGTCGATGAAAATGCCGAGGCCGGCGGCACGCTGCTGTCCGAGCCGCAGGCGAAGATCGATGGCAAGCCCGCGTGGGATTGGCTTGCGGATGAGTTGAAGGCGCTGAAGGAGCGCGGCGTCAGGGTCATGACCCGCACCACGGCCATTGCCTATTACCACCAGAACATGATCGGCCTTTGCGAAAAGCTGACCGACCATCTGGAAACCGTACCGAAGGACATGCCCCGCGAGCGCCTCTGGCGGGTCAGGGCGCGTCAGGTGGTGCTGGCGCAGGGCGCGTTGGAAAAGCCGCTGGTCTTCCACGGCAACGACCGTCCGGGCGTGATGCTGGCAGGTGCTGCCCAGACCTATCTCAACCGCTATGGCGTCAAGGTCGGCAACAGCCCGGTGGTGGTGACGAGCCATGACAGCGCCTGGTATGCGGCCTTCGATCTTCACGGCGCAGGCGCACGCGTTCAGGCGATTATCGATACGCGCGCGACGGTGCGGGAAGAGCTGGTGAATGAGGCACGGGCGCTTGGCATTCCGGTCAAGCTGTCGCATACGGTGACGGCGACCTCCGGGCGGCTGCGGGTCAAGTCGGTCCGCGTCAACCCGGTCAAGGGGGCGACGGTCGGCGCGGGACAGGAGATTGCCTGCGACGCGGTGCTGATGTCCGGCGGCTGGACGCCGTCGCTGCATCTCTTCTCCCATACGCAGGGCAAGCTCGCCTGGGATGACGAACGGACGACCTTCCTGCCTGCCCTCACCAATGAGGATTGCGTGATTGCCGGGGCCGGACGCGGGCTCTGGGGCATCGAGGCGGCGCTGAAGGACGGCGCGGAGCGCGGCCGTGAAGTGGCCACAGCACTCGACAAGGCGGCCAGTGCCAGCGCCCATGCGGTGGAACATGACCGCACTGGCAGCGGCGTGTCGTACACCGAACTGCCAAGCGACCGCGATGCCGGCAAGGCCAAGGCTTTCGTCGACTACCAGAACGATGTGACC
This sequence comes from Rhizobium sp. UGM030330-04, assembly GCF_003208455.1. Taxonomy (NCBI): domain Bacteria; kingdom Pseudomonadati; phylum Pseudomonadota; class Alphaproteobacteria; order Hyphomicrobiales; family Rhizobiaceae; genus Rhizobium; species Rhizobium sp. UGM030330-04. The sequence continues at coordinate 123,079 of NZ_QKML01000008.1, read as the reverse complement.
GCCAAGGATTTGCGGCTTGCGGTGCGCGAGGGCATGCGCTCCATCGAGCACGTCAAGCGTTATACGACCAACGGCATGGCCACCGATCAGGGCAAGATGTCCAATATCAACGGCCTCAACATTGCGGCGGAAGCGCTTGGCAAACCCCAGCCGCAGGTTGGCCTCACCACCTTCCGCCCGCCCTATACGCCGACGACCTTCGGAGCCTTCGCCGGTTATCACCGCGGCGCGCATTTCGAAGTGACGCGCAAGACGCAGATCGATGGCTGGGCTGAGGCGCATGGCGCGGTCTATGAGCCGGTCGGGCAGTGGCGTCGCGCCTGGTATTTCCCGAAGCCGGGCGAAGACATGGACGCAGCGGTCGGCCGTGAATGCCGGGCGGTGCGCCAGAGCGTGGGCATTTTCGATGCTTCGACGCTCGGCAAGATCGAGGTGGTCGGTCCTGACGCGGTCGAATTCATGAACCGCATGTATACCAATCCCTGGTCGAAGCTTGCGCCCGGCCGCTGCCGTTATGGTCTGCTGCTCGGCGATGACGGCTTCATCCGCGACGACGGCGTCATCGGCCGCATGACCGAAGACCGTTTCCACGTCACCACCACGACAGGCGGTGCCGCCCGGGTGCTGAACATGATGGAGGATTACCTCCAGACCGAATGGCCCGATCTCAATGTCTGGCTTACCTCCACCACCGAGCAATGGTCCACAATCGCGCTGAATGGCCCGAATGCGGCAAAGCTGCTTGCGCCGCTGGTGGAAGGTGTGGAACTGACGGAAGAGGCTTTCCCGCATATGTCCTGCGTGGAATGCACGGTCGCCGGCATGCCGGCGCGACTGTTCCGGGTGAGCTTCACCGGCGAGATCGGCTTCGAGGTCAATGTGCCGGCTCCGCTCGGCCGCAAGCTCTGGGAAATCCTGTGGGAGGCCGGCCAGCAATACGACATCACCGCTTATGGCACTGAAACCATGCATGTTCTGCGCGCCGAAAAGGGTTACATCATCGTCGGACAGGATACCGACGGCACGGTTACGCCCTATGATGCGGCGATGGGCTGGGCCGTGGGCAAGGCGAAGCCTGATTTCGTCGGCAAACGCGGTCTTGCCCGCCCCGATCTCGTCGCCAAGGGCCGCCGCCACCTCGTTGGCCTTCTGACTGAAGACCGCTCGAAGCTGGAGGAGGGGGCGCAGATCGTCTTTGATCCGAAACAGCCGATCCCGATGAAAATGGTGGGGCATGTGACCTCCTCCTACCATTCGGATGCGGTCGGCCAGCCGATTGCGCTGGCGCTGGTCGAGGGTGGTCATGAGCGGATGGGCGAGACCGTCTATATCCCGATGCTGGACCGTACCATTGCCGCGAAAATCACCGGGATGGTGTTTGTCGATCCCGAAAACACCCGCCTGAAAATCTGATCCGGAGATGACAATGAACATGCGTGTTTCCTCCCCCATTTCCGGCCCCTTGGCTGAAAGCAAGGCGGCGCGGGTCAGCATCCTGCCGGCGCAGGCGCGGCTGTCGCTGCGCGCCCGTGGTGATGTCGCGTCACTCGGCGCGGCACTTGGCCTCACCCTGCCCGAGCGGATAGGCGCCTGCGTCTCGGCTGGCGAAAGGCAGGCCGTGCGCCTTGGTCCCGACGAATGGACGATCCTTGCCCCTGCCGGTGAAGTCGGCGAATTGATCGCGGCCTGCGCCGGCGTTTATGCCGGCCATCCGCACAGCCTTGTCGATATTTCCGGTCGGGAAGTGACACTGCTGATCGAGGGGCCGCGAGCCGCTGAACTTCTGACGCTTGGCTGCGCCCGCGATATCGACACGATTGCGGTGGGCGAAGCCCGCCGGACGATTTTCGACGGCGTGACGGTAGTGCTCTGGCGCGATGCGGAAGACCGTTTCCGAATGGATATCTGGAACAGTTTCCTGCCGCATCTTGGCCATTTGCTTGAAACCGGCTGCAGGGAACTTGCCGCTGAAATCGCCTGAACTCGCCACGGTTTCAAAACTGTCCGAGTGCTGATCCATCAAGGGGGAGCAGGATTTTGACCATCTATGTCATGAAAGTCTCGTGCCCGGCGCGCAGCGGCATCGTTGCCGCCGTATCCGGATATCTCGCGCGGTCCGGCTGCAACATCAACGACAGTTCGCAATTCACCGATCAGGAGACCGGCCGTTTTTTCATGCGGCTGAGCTTCGTTTCGGAACAGGGGCTGGAGCGCGACGCCCTCTTTGAAGGCTTCGCTCCAGTCGCCGTGGATTTCGACATGGATTACGATTTTCATGATCTCTCCCGCAAAACCAAGGTGGTGATCATGGTGTCGCGCTTTGGCCATTGCCTCAACGATCTGCTGTATCGCTCCCGCATCGGCGCCCTGCCGGTGAAGATCGTTGCGGTGATCTCCAATCATCTCGATTACCAGAAGCAGGTGGTGAACGAGGATATTCCCTTCCACCACATCCGTGTCACGCCGCAGACGAAACCGGAGGCCGAAGCGGAAATCCTGCAGGTGGTGCAGGATATCGGTGCGGAACTCGTGGTTCTGGCCCGCTACATGCAGGTTCTGTCGGACCGGCTCTGTCAGGAAATGTCGGGGCGCATCATCAACATCCATCATTCCTTCCTGCCATCGTTCAAGGGCGCCAACCCTTATAAGCAGGCCTATGAGCGCGGTGTGCGGCTGATCGGCGCGACTGCCCACTACGTCACTGCCGATCTCGATGAAGGGCCGATCATCGAGCAGGATACGATCCGCGTGACCCATGCCCAGAGCGGCCTCGATTACGTCTCGCTTGGCCGCGATGTTGAAAGCCAGGTGCTTGCCCGCGCCATCCACGCCCATATTCACCACCGGGTCTTCCTCAACGGCAACAGAACCGTGGTGTTTCCCGCTTCGCCGGGGGAATATGTGTCCGAGCGCATGGGATAAGTGCAGCAGAGCGCGAGAGCGGGAGCTTTACTCTTCGGGCGGCTGCTCCATGTCGCCGCCCTGCTCCTCCTCCAGGCGCTTCGCGGACCGCGCGGCGGGATAGGCGCCTGTCATGCTGGCGAACTGAATATCGTTTTCAGCAAATGCATCCTTCAACATCGAATAGGCCTTGCGCCGCACCACTGACGATTGCCCGCCGGCGCGCAGCATCATGCCGAAACCGAGCGTCATGCCATATTCGCCGAAGTGCTCGACACCCTTCAGCTTGACGGTCTCGATGAGGAACGGCCCGAACTCCGGATCCTCTTTCAGTGCCTTGCCGATCTCCTTGGTGATGGCCTTGACCTTGGCGATATCGGTATCGAAGGCGACGGTGACCATGAATTTATCGATCGACCAGTCACGGCTCATGTTTTCGACCGCGCCGAGCGACCCGAACGGCACGGTGAAGATCGGGCCGCGATGGTGGCGCAGCTTGACCGAGCGGATGCTGAAGGATTCCACGGTGCCGCGATAGGAACCGCTTTGAATATATTCGCCGACACGGAAAGCGTCATCGATCATGTAAAACACGCCGCTGATGATATCTTTCACCAGCGTCTGTGAGCCGAAACCGATGGCGATGCCGAAAATGCCGGCGCTGGCCAGCAGCGGTCCGATATTGACGCCGAGTTCCGAAAGCGCCGTCATGACGGCGACTGCTGCGATGATGATGCCGAGCATGTTGCGCAGGATCGGCAGAATGGTCAAAAGCCGGTCGTCCTGCGGCTGGCCGCCGGAGTGGCCGCTCATTGCGTCGCCGGCAGGGACGCTCAGTTCCAGCCGGCGGGCGATCATCGACTTGATGGCGATCCATATGAGATCGGCAAGCAGCAGGATGAGTGCGCCGTGCAGGACGCCGACGACGATGGAGGTGAGCAGGGCACCATCCGGCAGGGAATCCGGATGGGCGCGGACGAGGAAGATCAGCCACACGATGGCCGTTCCGACGATGGCGAGCCGCACGCCGCGCTCGGCCAGAACGGGGCGAAGGTCGCTCTCACTGTAACCGCCAATATCGGTTGCGAGTTTCCGCGCGGCAATGCCGAGCGTCGAGGCAAGACCCGGCAGGACAAGCGCATAAAGTCCGATCCAGAACAGCACGCCTGCGCCGGCCAGGCGCAATCCGAAGAGGATGATGAGGCAGAAGATCAGCGCGACATCGATCGCCCGCGTCCGTTCAGAACCCGGATCGCCGCCGGGCCGCCGCCATATCCAGAGGCCGGCGAGCAGAAACAGGAGGCCGACCAAGCCGGTGGACAACAGACCGAGCGTATCGCGCGGAACGCCGAGATTTTCGAGCGTCCTGAGCAACGCCCAGCAAAACCCGGCAAGCGTTGCAAGCCAAGTCCAGCGGACGATCCAGAAATCGCGCCGCGGGCTGGCTTCGCGGCCAACCACCTGTCGCAACAGGCCGGAAACGGCAAAAAGCACCGGCAGGAGAATACTCATCACAAGCCAGGGCAGCAGAACCGCGCTCAGCAGGGGCGGCCACTGGATGCTGAGGAACATGGCGGTTGCGACAAGGCCGTATCCGAAAAGGGGCAGGAGCCGCCTCGACACGACGGCCGAGGCATATTTGCTGATATCCCCGCTGTTTTTGCGGGATGCGTGCATGACGATGATGCGGTTGGTGACAATGCCGCCGGCAAGGCCCGCGCCGAACAGGACAAGCACATGCAGCAGGAAAATAACGGGACCATAGGCGCGGATCGCGTCGCCAAGCCTTCCTGATGCGGAGGCTATCTGCGAGGACATCGTCGGCAGGTCGGCCATGATGCGGGCAAGATGCTCGCGCCGCTTGCTCGCCCACTGGTCGAGATCGCTCAGCTGACTTGGTGATGCCGTTTGCGGAGGCGGCTCCGCGCCGGTTGTCGCAAGTTTCTGTGCCAGCAGGGCGCGAACGTCGTCCTGACCGAGAAGTTGCAGCAACTGGTCAACCTTTTCTTCCGTCGTCTGCCCGGGCGAGGCCGCCTTCACCGGTGGCTGTTCCTGCGCGAAAAGGCCGGTCGCTCCGAGCGCGACGAGCGCGATGGCGATAGCTGCAATCCGTCTGAAAAGGCAGTGAAGGGTGGTCATCCGGCTCTCCCGCACCAGCCGGGAAGATGCCGTGCTTCGTGCGAGCGCGCCAGTTCCACGGCTTTTTCTATCGTCTCGTTAAAGGAATGGCGCAGGTCTTTGCCGCTCACCCGGCGGCGGAAAAAATCCGCCCAGAGAAATTCGGTGAAAGGCGCTTCGATCTTGGCGAAACCGCCGGCATCGCGAACCGCGCCGGCCAGCGAGCGGAAAGGGTCGTCCTCGAGATCGACGATCCGCTTTGGCAATTCATCGATGGGACAACGCCTGCCGTCGGCGTTGAAGGGGTAAACAAGACTGCGATGATCCATCACCGACCAGAACTCCTGCCGGCCGAGATGAGAGAGATCGGCAACGATGCTGGTCAGGACATGTTTCACGCCCTCGTCATGCAAAGCCAGCGCAAGATGATGATGGTCGACCAGATAGAGACGCTGCTTGTAGCCGATGACGACGGGCACCATGTGGTGGCCGAGAAAATCCGGTCCTTTTTCATCGCGGATGGCGGCCCATTGTTTGCGCTTGTTTTGCACCTCACGCAGGCCGACCGTCATCTGGGTCGGTCTGAGCGCGGTGATTTCAATCGGGCTGAGGTGGGGTTCAAGAGGCTGTGGCATGGCTGTTCTCCCGGCCCATGGCCGTGGTTACGGCATCATCGACGCTGAAACTGCTGTGCGCCACCAGATTGTCTCCGCCACCGGCGAGCAGCAGGTCCCGGACATGGTCGTGCATGCGGGCATAATAGACCGTGGTGCCGCCACGCTGCATCGCCGTATCGAATTCCAGCAGCGCATCGAGCGCGGTGGAATCCAGTTCGAAACTTTCCTCGAGACTGATGATCGCGACATGCAGTTCCGGCCTTGCGGCGATACGTTTGGTGACGGCGGCAAGGATCGGCTCGGCATTGCCGAAAAACAGCGGCTGCGCCGGGCGCAAAATGATCATGCCGGATATGTCCTTGGCATCCGGGTGGCGTTCCATGTCAACGAAATCGTGGCTGTCGCCCAGCCTTCCGAGATGCATCACGTGCGGCAGGGAAAGCCGGCGGACAAAGACCGCGAAGGACAGCGCCACGGCAACGAGCATGCCGTTCAGAACGCCGAATGCCAGCACGCTGGCGGCGGCGGCAAGCGCCAGCCAGGCGTCGTTGCCAAGCCGCCACAAGCGGATGATCGGCGTCGGATCGAGCGCGTGCAGCAGGGCTACGGCGATGACGGCTGCCAGCACCGCCTGTGGAATGTAGGCGAACCAGCCGGAGGCGAGCAGGCTGAAGATTGCTAGGCCGATTGCGGCGATGGCCGAGGCGAGGCGGCTCTGCGGGCCGACCGCCTCGCTTGCCGCACCGGCGGAAAAACCGGCGCCGACCGGCATGCCCTGCACGGCGGCGCTGGCGATATTGGCAAACCCGAAGGCCCGCAATTCGCGATTGGAATCGACGCTCTCGCCATGGCGCAGCGAAAAGCTGCGGATCGTGCCCCAGGATTCCGCAAAGAGAATGAGGACCAGCGGCGGCGCGAAGCGGGCGACATGCGCGACATCATCGAGCGATACCGAAAGCGGGCCGGCCCATATTCCGGCAAGGTCGATGGGGCCGACAATGGCGACGCCGCGGCTTTGAAGATCGAGCAAGATAGAGGCGGCAATACCTGCCACGATGACGACAAGGCTGCCGGGAATGGCCGGGCGCCTGCGCAGGAATAGGAGCAGCGCAAGCGCGGTAAGGCCGACGGCGATGCTTTCGGGGCTCCAGTCCCGCGGATGGGACAGGATCTGCAAAAGGATCGCCAGAGGTTCCCCGGTCGCTTCCTTTGTTCCAAAGAGGCTAGGTAATTGCTTGATCGTGATCAGGATGGCAAGGCCGAACGCAAAACCCCGCAATACCGGGCGTGAGATTACGCTCGACAGCGCGCCGAGCCGCGTGGCGGCCGCCAGAAGAAACAGGATGCCCACCAGCGCGACAGAAATGGCAACAAGCAGCATCTTCTGCGCGGGGGTGACGGAGAGCGTGGCCAGCATGGCCGCCAGGATCGCGGCGGAGGACGATGTGGGGGACACCACCGCAAACCGGCTCTGGCCAAAAACGGCATAGACGATGCAGCCCATGATGGCCGCGAGAATGGCGTGCTGGGCCGGAACGCCGGCAATTCCCGAATAGGCGATGGCTTCCGGCAGCATCAGGCCGGCGATCGACAATCCAGCAATCACATCACGCCGGCTCAATGTCACGGACATGGGGTTTCGACCGCATCGGCGCCACTGGAGGCGATAGAAGTTTCACCCGGCAAGATCACGATTCTCCACCCTGTTACCGCGCTGGCATGAAGGTTTCACCCATTGCGGATACAAGTCAAAGTTTAAATTGCGTGACCGAAATATTTCAGTCGTTCCGTGTCCCGCCGTCGTTGGAACATCCGCTTTCCGGCGGGCAAGGAAGCGGCCGGAAGGCCAATCTCAGCCGCCATATTGCTCGTCGGTAACATGTTCCAGCCAGTCCACCACCTTGCCGTCCTTGACCTCCTGAAGCGCGATATGGGTCATGGCGATATTGGGTGCCGCGCCATGCCAGTGTCTTTCGCCGGGCGCGAACCACACGACGTCTCCGGGGCGGATTTCCTCCACCGGGCCACCCTCGCGCTGCACGCGGCCAAAGCCGGAGACGACGATCAGTGTCTGGCCGAGCGGGTGGGTATGCCAGGCGGTGCGGGCGCCGGGCTCGAAGGTGACCTGGGCGCCCTGCACCCGCTCCGCATCAAAGGGGTTGAAGAGCGGATCGATGCGGACTGTTCCCGTGAACCATGTCTCGGGGCCTTTGGCGGACGCTCGGGTTCCTGCGCGTAATATTTCCATGGTCATTCTCCTGTCTGATATCGTGTCACGATTGGATGTGGGAATTTGTCTATTGTCCACCGGGGGGCGTAAAAATCTGATCGAGTGGCAGGCTCCGAAGCATTTTCCAAATGCCTGGCATTTTTCCTGTTTCTCTAGGTTATCTCATTCTTTTGCGAGCATTTTTCGACACTGAAGATATTTGTTCCACGGCCTTTCAGACGTGATGACAAAAATTATTCTCGGGATTGACTCATTTATGAAACCGGTTACATTCGCTTATGTAAACGGTTTCATCGTTGAAAACCGTGCTTGGAGGAGCAAATTTTCATGTTTAGACATTTGATGGCTGCCGCTGCGATGGTGCTGGCGGCCGGCACGTCCGTGCACGCGCAGGAACAGAGCTTCAAGATCGGTCTCTCCAATTCATTCGTTGGTAGCGAATGGCGCACGCAGATGATCGAAGAGGCTCAGGCTGCCGCGAAGGCGTGGGGCGAAAAGGGCGTCAAGGTCGAGGTTGTTGTCCAGAGCGGCAATGTTGATGTGCAGGGGCAGATTGGCCATATCCGCAATTTCATGAACCAGGGCGTTGATGCGATCCTCATCAATCCCGGCAGCCCGACGGCCTTCGATCCGATCTTCGCGCAGGCAAAGGCGCGCAATATTCTCGTTATCGCCACTGACGCCGAAGTGTCCTCGAAGGATGCGATCTATGTCGGCATCGACCAGAAGGCATGGGCGGCACAGTCCGCGCAGTGGCTTGCGGATGCGCTGAAGGGCAAGGGAAGCGTCGTCGCCATCAACGGCATCGCCGGCAACCCGGCAAACGAGGCCCGCGTCGCCGGTTACCGCGAAGTGTTCAAGAAATACCCCGATATCAAGGTGCTGAACGAAGCCAATGCAAGCTGGGATCAGGCGCAGGGCCAGCAGGCCATGCAGAACCTGCTTGCCACCTATCCCGATATCAGCGGCGTCTGGGTGCAGGACGGCATGGCGGACGGCGCATGGCGCGCCATCGAAGCCGCCGGCAAGACCAAGGACATTGCCGCGACCGGTGAAATCCGCAAGGATTTCATGACCCGCTGGGAAAAGGAAAAGTTCAATTCCGGCGCTTCGGTCAATCCTCCCGGTGTCATGGCCAGCGCGCTCAACGTCGCTGTCCTGAAGCTGCAGGGCAAGGAATTCAAGGACGGCGTCTTCCGTGGCACCTATGGCAACGCCATCTATATTCCGATCCCCTTCGTCAGCAACGACAACCTTGCCGACAATATCAAGGCCGCCGATGGCAAGCCTGGCTACTGGTCGGTCACGGCAACCGTGACGCCGGAGCAGGCCGGCGAGTTCTTCAAGTAAGACCGCTCTCGGGCTGGCGGCGAACGCCGGCCCGAACCACAATTTCGTGTGCGGAGAGGGCCTTGGCCATCCGCCTGTGACAAGCAATATTCGGGGACATGCGATGGCGAACGCTTTGGAAGCGGCCGGCATAACGAAGAATTTCGGCGCAGTGCGCGCGCTTTCCGCCGGCAGGCTGACCGTCGGTCGCGGTGAAATTCACGCGCTGCTGGGCGCCAATGGCTGCGGCAAGAGCACGCTTTGCAAGATCGTTGCGGGCGCGGTCGCGCCGACCAGCGGCACGATCCGGTTCAACGGTGCGGAAGTACGCTTCAAAAGCCCGCGGGACGCCGAAAATGCCGGTATTGCGCTGTTTTATCAGGAACTCAGCCTCGTTCCGCAGCTTTCGGTCGCCGATAATATCTTTCTCGGCCGCGAGCCGAAACGCGGCATCTTTGTTGACGGCAAAGCCCTGAAAGCCGAAGCGGCGAGACTAATTGCGCTGTTTGACGGCGTGGCGGGCGAGGGGCTGGAGCCGGACGCAATCGTTGGCAATCTGCCGCCGGATCAGCGCCAGCTGGTCGAAATCCTCAAGGTCTTCGCGCAGAATGCCAGCCTGATGATCATGGACGAGGCGACGGCGGCGCTCGATGGCCGCCAGTCCCAGCGCTTTTTCGAGATACTCCGGGCCAAGAAGGCGGACGGTGTCTCGACCATCATGATTTCCCACCGTCTCGACGAGGTCTTTGCCGTCTGCGACCGCATCACCGTGATGCGCAACGGCGCGACGATTTCCGAACTCGATACGGCGGCAACCACCCGCGAAGCCGTCGTGCACGACATGGTCGGCGATGTCCGCGCCGCACCCGACCGCCAGCAGGGACGCGCTGCTGCCGCGCCCAGCCTCAAGGTGACGGATGTTGCGGGTGATGGCGTTCGTGGCGTTACCCTAGAAGCCTATCCGGGTGAAATCGTCGGTCTGGCTGGTTTGCAGGGGCAAGGCCAATCGGCCCTGCTGAAAGGCCTCTTCGGCGCGAATCCGTTTGCAACAGGCCAAGTCCGCTTCGAGGGCCGTGAAATCACCATCGGCAAGCCTTCGCAGGCGGTTCACAACGGTTTTGCCTATGTTTCGGGCGATCGCGGTCGTGACGCGTCGCTTCAGGGCCGGTCGATCTTCGAAAATCTCGTCGCCGCGCTCATGGTGCGCGAAAAGATGCGGCTCGTTCGGCCCGCAACTTTGAGGCCGCGGGTGCAGAAGGTCGCTGATGATATGAAGACAAAGTTTGCCGGCATGGACATGCCAATCGGCACGCTTTCCGGCGGCAACCAGCAGAAGATCTTCATTTCCCGCTGGCTTGCGACATCGCCGAAACTGCTGCTGCTCGACGACCCGACCAAGGGTATCGATCTCGGCGCAAAGGCCGATCTCTTCGCGCTGATGCGGCAACAGGCCGATGCCGGCGCGACCATTCTTCTCTATTCCTCGGAAGATGCGGAAATCCTCGAATATGCCGACCGCATTCTCGTCTTCAACGGCGGACGCATCTCTGCGGAACTGACCGGAGCCGACATGACATCCGTCAACATGACCCGCGCCGCCTATGGAGACGCCGCATGAATTCCCAAGGCGTTCTGCGCAGGCAACCCTGGATCATCACCCTCGTCGTTCTGGCCGTTCTCGTTGCCGTGAACACGTTTCTGCAGCCATCCTTCGTTCAGCCCTCCGTGCTGCAATCGAACCTGACGACGTTTCTGCCGCTGATCCTGGTCGCCATCGGCCAGACCTACGTCATTCTGGCCGGAGATATCGATCTTTCAGTCGGCAGCATCGTGGCGCTCGCCAATGTCGTCACCGTCAGCGTCATCGCCGCACTCGGCGGCACGACGGGTGCTGTCTTCGCCGGCATGGCGGCGGGTGCGGCTGTCGGGCTGCTGTGTGGACTGGTCAATGGTTTCTTCATTTCCGGCCTGCGCTTCCAGCCCATCGTCACCACTTTCGCGACCGGCATCATCTTCGCCGGTCTGGCGATCTGGGTCTTGCCGCAGGCAGGTCTTCCTGTGCCGGAAGCCTATTGGCAGACCTATTCCGGCAGCTTCATCGGCCTGCCCTTCGTGCTGTGGGTACTGCTGGCAGGCATCGCCTTCACGCTGATCGTGTCGCGCATTCCTTTCCACACGCATCTGCTTGCCGTCGGCGGCAATCGCACCGGCGCCTTCCAGACGGGTCTGCGCCTTTCCGGCATCCGCATCGGCGCCTACATGATCTCCGGCCTGTTCTCGGCGCTGGCAGCGCTCTGCCTGACGGGTGAAACGGCCTCGGGCGACCCGCTGCTTGGCGCAAGTCTGGCGCTGTCTTCCATCTCGGCCGTGGTTCTGGGCGGCACCGCGCTTTCCGGCGGTTTCGGCAGCTCGACCGGGTCGATTGCCGGCGCGCTGGTGCTGGGCATGATCGGCAATGTGATTTTCTTTGCGGGCCTGCCCTTCGAGTACCAGACACTGGTGCAGGGTTTGATCGTGCTGACGGCGCTGGCCGGCGGTGTTCTGGTGACGAGGCGTTGACATGACCAATCCCGGCTTGCAAATCAAAACCGTCCTTACCGATCCTCTGACCATCGCCATTGGCGCATCGGCCTTCCTGCTGCTGGTCGGCGAATTGCTGTCGCCCGGCTTCGCACAGGGCTCGCAGATCGTGCGGCTGCTGACGATTGCCGCCATTCTCGGCATCGTCGCGGCGGGCCAGAACCTCGTCATCCTCGGCGGCCGTGAAGGCATCGACCTGTCCGTCGGCGCGATGATCTCGCTTGGCGCCGTCCTTGCCGGCAATATGATGAACGGCCAGAATGCCGGCATTCCGCTCGCCATTCTCGTTGCCGGCGGTATTCCCTTCCTGATCGGCCTCATCAACGGCCTCGGCATCACCTTCGTGCGCATTCCGCCGCTGGTCATGACGCTTGGCATGACGGCGGTCATTCAGGGCGGGCTGGTCGTTTATTCGCAGGGCGTTCCATCAGGTGCGGCAGCGCCCCTGCTGGCGGGTTTCATCAACCGTCCGCTCGTCTTCGGTATTCCCGGCGTGTTGTTCGTTTGGCTGGGCATCGCCGCGATCATGCTCTTCGTGCTGCGCCGCACCGCCTTTGGTTTCGCTATATATGCCATCGGCTCCAACGAGCGGGCGGCGACGCTCACCGGATTGCCCGTCTCTTTGATCCGCACGCTGCTTTATGGCCTCTCCGGCCTGTTTGCCGGGCTGACCGGGGTGTGCGTCATCGGTTACACCGGCACGTCCTTCATCTCCGTCGGCGACCAATATGTGCTTCCGTCGATCATTGCGGTTGTCATCGGCGGCACCTCGCTTGCCGGCGGTGCGGGTGGATATGTCGGAACCATGGCCGGGGCAGTTGCGCTCACCATTCTGCAAAGCGTACTGATAACGCTCAACCTCGATGTATGGGCACGGCAGATCATATTCGGTGTCACGTTGCTAGCGCTGATGCTGCTTTATGGCCGCCAAAAGCAGTTGCGTGTGTGACAGATGAGCAAAGACCAAGGTTCTAATATCAGGGAAGTTGCAGCTCTCGCGGGCGTTTCCATCGCGACCGTATCGCGGGCGCTGCAGCAACCCGACAAGGTTCGCCCGGAAACCAGGAAGAAGGTTTTCGACGCCGTGCGGCAGGCGAACTTCGTTCCCAATGCGCAGGCGGCCAGTTTCCGCCGCCAATCCAACAACACCGTCATCCTACTCGTTCGCGATATCGGCAACCCGTTTTATCTCGAAATCTACAAGGGCGTGGAAGAAGCGGCGGGCGAAGCGGGCTTCAAGGTGCTGATGGGCGATGCCCGCAACGACGAGAACCGCGTGGCGACCCATATCGACATGGTGCGCCAGAAACATGCCGACGGGTTGATCCTGATGACCGGCCAGTTTCCCTCCGAGCTTCTCGATCAGGGCGACGCGCTGCCGCCGATCGTCATCGCGTCGGAAACGGTGCCCGGCCTCGCGCTGCCGACCGTCAAGGTGGACAACCGTGCCGCCTCCATGAATGCCATGCGGCACCTCATCAAGGCGGGGCATAAGGAGATCGTGCATCTGGCCGGTCCCGTTCCGGAAAGTCTGGCGCAGGAACGTTTCGACGGTTACCGCGCGGCACTTGCCGAGGCTGGCATAACCTACACCGACGAACTGGTGGTGACGGGCGATTACAGCATCGAAGCCGGCCGTCAGGCGATAACCGGTCTTCTCGAAGGTGGCATCACCTTTACCGCGATCTTCGCATCGAGCGACCAGATGGCGATTGGCGCGATCAGCGAGTTGCGGGCGCGTGGGGTTTCGGTTCCGGCCGACGTCTCCGTCATCGGCTTCGACGACATCATCTTCGCCAACGCGTTTGAACCGCCGCTGACGACGGTGCGCCAGCCCCGCCAGGAAATGGGCCGCAGGGCCATGGCGCTGATGGTGGACAGATTGAACGGAAAACGCACGGCTGAAACCGTCGTGCTGGATACGGAACTGGTGGTGCGCGGCTCGGTCGCGCCCTGCCGCCCGCCGCATCGGTAGCGGCCAGACTGTGAATGCAAGGAGTGTAAGGACATGAAGACGATCAAAGGCCCGGCAATTTTCCTCGCGCAATTTGCCGGAGACGAGGCCCCTTTCGACACGCTCGACAATCTCGGCCAATGGGCGGCTTCGCTCGGTTACAAGGGCATTCAGGTGCCGACCGATCCCAAACTCTTCGATCTGGAAAAGGCCGCCGCCTCCAGGACCTATTGCGACGATATCAAGGGCCGTCTGGCCGAGATCGGCATCGAGATCACCGAGCTTTCAACGCATATTCAGGGCCAGCTTGTCGCTGTTCATCCCGTTTATGATGAAATGTTCGATGGTTTCGCGCCGGCCGAATTGCGCGGCAAACCGCAGGCGCGGCAGGAATGGGCCGTCAATCAGCTGAAGTATGCGGCGAAAGCCTCGCAGCACCTTGGCCTCAAGAGCCATGCGACTTTCTCCGGCGCGCTTGCCTGGCCGTTCGTCTATCCGTGGCCGCAGCGTCCGGCCGGGCTTGTCGAAATGGCTTTTGCCGAACTGGGCAAGCGCTGGACACCCATTCTCGATGCCTTCGAGGAGAATGGCATCGATCTCTGCTATGAGCTGCATCCGGGTGAGGACCTGCATGATGGCGTTACCTTCGAGCGTTTCCTTGACGCCACCGGTAATCACCCGCGTGCCAACCTGCTCTACGATCCCTCGCATTTCGTGCTGCAGGCGATGGATTATCTCGGTTTCATCGACATTTACCACGAGCGAATCCGTGCCTTTCACGTCAAGGATGCCGAGTTCAATCCGACTGGCCGTTCCGGCGTTTATGGCGGTTATCAGAGCTGGGTCGACCGGCCGGGGCGGTTCCGCTCGCTCGGCGACGGGCATGTCGATTTCGGCGCGGTGTTTTCCAAGCTCACCCAATATGACTTCGAGGGCTGGGCGGTGCTGGAATGGGAATGCGCGTTGAAGCACCCGGAAGACGGCGCGCGTGAGGGCGCGGGCTTCATTGAAAACCACATCATCCGCGTGACGGAGCGGGCCTTCGACGATTTCGCCAAGAGCGGTGTCGATGATGCCGCCAATCGTCGCCTTCTTGGACTTTGAAAGGGATAGCCATGTCCTCCGCTACAAAGAAATTCGATAGCCGCCGTATCCGTCTCGGCATGGTCGGTGGTGGTCAGGGCGCCTTTATCGGTGCGGTGCACCGCATCGCGGCCCGGCTGGATGACCGTTACGAGCTGGTGGCCGGCGCGCTTTCCTCCGATCCCGCGCGTGCTAGCGCTTCGGCAACCCTGCTCGGCATTGCGCCGGAGCGCTCCTATGCCTCGTTCGAGGAAATGGCGGCATCCGAGGCTGGTCGGGAAGATGGCATCGAGGCGGTCGCTATCGTCACCCCCAACCATCTGCATTTTGCTCCGTCCAAGGCATTTCTCGACGCCGGCATCCACGTCATCTGCGACAAGCCGGTGACCGCGACGCTGGAAGAGGCGAAGGCGCTGGCCGAGATCGTCAGGGCATCCGACAGGCTGTTCATCCTGACGCATAACTACACCGGCTATGCGATGCTGCGGCAGATGCGCGAGATGATCGCCGATGGAGCCATCGGCAAGCTGCGCCACGTTCAGGCCGAATATGCGCAGGACTGGCTGACCGAAGCCGTCGAAAAGATGGGTGCGAAGGGTGCGGAATGGCGCACCGACCCCAGCCGCTCCGGCGCCGGCGGGGCAATCGGCGATATCGGCACCCATGCCTTTAACGCCGCTGCCTTCGTCACGGGCGAAATCCCGACAAGCCTTTATGCCGATCTGACGTCGTTCGTTCCGGGCCGGCAGCTGGATGACAGCGCCAATATTCTGCTGCGTTATGAAAGCGGCGCCAAGGGGATGCTCTGGGCGAGCCAGATCGCGGTCGGCAATGAAAACGCGCTGTCGCTCCGGGTCTATGGCGATAAAGGCGGGCTTGAATGGCACCACCGGGTGCCGGACGAACTGTGGTTCACGCCTTATGGCGAACCTAAGCGGCTTATCACCCGCAACGGCGCAGGCGCAGGTGCTGCTGCCAACCGTGTCAGCCGCGTGCCGTCCGGGCACCCGGAGGGATATCTCGAGGGTTTTGCGACGATCTACCGCGAAGCCGCAGATGCAATCATCGCAAAAAGGGAGGGAAAGACAGCCGCCGGGGAGGTGATTTACCCCGGCATAGAGGATGGCCTTGCGGGTCTCGCATTCATCGATGCGGCCGTCCGGTCCAGTCGGACCTCGTCCTGGGTAGGGATCGACATCTAGATCATCGCATATCGAGGACGGACGACGCAGGGCACAGGAGGCGGTGCCCGGCATGACCCGGCCGGAAGGCCGGGTAAGGCGTGGGCACACGTGTCGTCACATTGATCAAACGGAAAGGGAGTTACGCGTTTGAAAACGTTCAAGTCAAAATTCGTGAAGATGGCAGCCGTCGTCGCATTGGCGGCCGGCATCACGAACCCGGTTCTGGCCGAAGACAGCAAGACGCTGCCGATCGCCGCGCAGATGTACACACTACGCAACGCGGGATCACTTGAGGAGCAGCTTGCCATCCTCAACCGCGCCGGCGTTTCGGCAGTCGAAACGGTGGATATGCAGAAGGTCAGCGCCAGCGAACTGAACGCGCTTCTGGAAAAGCACAAGATCAAGGTCATTTCCTCGCATGTGCCGATCGACAAGCTGCGCGGTAACCTCGATGAGGTCATCACCGAACAGAAAGCCGTCGGCAATCCCGTCGTGACCGTGCCGTTCCTGAAGCCGGAAGACCGCCCGAAGGACGCCGCAGGCTGGACCGCCTTCGGTAAGGAACTTGGTGGTTATGCCGACAAGCTATCCACGGCAGGCCTCTCCATGGCCTATCACAACCATGACTTCGAGATGGTCAAATTCGACGGCAAGACGGCGCTTGAACTGCTGCTCGACGCGGCAGGCCCGAAGCTGCAGGCCGAAGTCGATGTCGCCTGGGTGGCGCGCAGCGGCAATGATCCGGCCGAATTCCTCGGTACCTTGAAGGGCAAGGTTTTCGCCATCCACGCCAAGGACAATGCACCGGCCGGCACGGCGGAAAACGAGCGCGGCTTCGCCACACTCGGCACCGGCACGCTCGACTGGAAAACGATCCTGCCGGCGGCAAAACAGGCCGGCGCAAAATGGTTCATCCTTGAGCACGATCTTCCGCTCGATGCCGAAGCGGTCGTGACCAAGGGCAACGCGTTCCTGAGCGAACACCTGCCGACCATTCAGTAAACACTGCCAGTAAACCAGAACCGCTCCCCGGCGGCCGGTTTCGCCGGGGCGCATGAGGTTCGACAGACGCATATGCATTTTCCGACGCATCGCGACGGGAAGCGCTTTGTCTCGTCGTTTTTCCACGTCACATCGGAGGAGTTATCATGGCAAACAATCATTATGATGCGATTGTTGTCGGCTCGGGCATTAGCGGAGGCTGGGCCGCAAAGGAACTCACGCAAAAGGGCCTGAAGGTCCTGATGCTGGAGCGCGGCCGCAATATCGAGCACGTCACCGACTATCAGAATGCGGACAAGGAAGCCTGGGATTACCCCCACCGCAACCGCGCCACGCAGGAGATGAAGGCGAAATATCCCGTCCTCAGCCGCGATTACCTGCTGGAAGAGGCAACGCTCGGCATGTGGGCCGATGAGCAGGAAACGCCCTATGTCGAGGAAAAGCGCTTCGACTGGTTCCGTGGCTATCATGTCGGCGGCCGCTCGCTGCTCTGGGGCCGCCAGACCTATCGCTGGTCGCAGACGGATTTCGAAGCCAATGCAAAGGAAGGCATCGCCGTCGACTGGCCGATCCGCTATGAAGACGTCTCTCCATGGTATGATTATGTTGAGCGTTTCGCCGGCATTTCCGGCAGCCGCGAGGGGCTGGATATTCTCCCTGATGGCGAATTCCTGCCGCCCATTCCGCTCAATTTCGTGGAGCAGGATGTGGCGAGCCGGCTGAAGAAAGCCTTCAGGGGCACGCGCCACCTCATCAATTCGCGCTGCGCCAACATCACCCAGGAACTTCCCGATCAGGAGCGCACGCGCTGTCAGTTCCGCAACAAGTGTCGTCTGGGCTGTCCTTTCGGCGGCTATTTCAGCACGCAGGCATCGACCCTGCCTGCGGCGGTCGCCACCGGCAATCTTACGCTCAGGCCTTTCTCCATCGTCAAGGAAATCTTGTACGACAAGGACAAGAAGAAGGCGCGTGGCGTCGAGATCATCGATGCAGAAACCAACCTCACCTATGAATATACCGCCGACATCATCTTCCTGAATGCCTCGACGCTGAACTCGACATGGGTGCTGATGAACTCGGCTACAGACGTCTGGGAAGGCGGACTTGGAAGCAGCTCGGGCGAACTCGGCCATAACGTGATGGACCACCATTTCCGCATGGGCGCCACCGGCCAGGTGGAAGGTTTCGAGGACTTCTACTTCAAAGGCCGCCGCCCGGCGGGCTTCTACATTCCGCGCTTCCGCAATACCGGCGACGACAAGCGCAAATATCTGCGCGGTTTCGGGTATCAGGGCTCGGCCAGCCGTTCGCGCTGGGAGCGGGAAATCGCCGAACTCAATATCGGTGCCGATTACAAGGAGGCGCTGACAGAGCCCGGTGGCTGGACCATCGGCATGACCGCCTTCGGCGAAATGCTGCCCTATCATGAGAACCGCGTGAAACTGGATCAAGACAAGAAGGACAAATGGGGCCTGCCGGTCCTGTCGATGAATGTCGAGATGAAGCAGAACGAACTCGACATGCGCGAAGACATGGTCAATGACGCCGTCGAGATGTTCGAGGCGGTCGGCATCAAGAACGTCAAGCCTTCGCGGGGCAGTTACGCCCCCGGCATGGGCATTCATGAAATGGGAACGGCCCGCATGGGACGCGACCCGAAAACCTCCGTCCTCAACGGCAACAACCAGGTCTGGGATGCGCCCAATGTCTTCGTGACTGACGGCGCCTGCATGACCTCGGCCTCCTGCGTCAACCCGTCTCTGACCTACATGGCGCTGACGGCGCGTGCGGCCGATTTTGCCGTTTCCGAACGCAAGAAGGGGAATCTGTGATGAACAGACGCGAACTGCTGAAACTGATAGCCATTGCCACCGGCCTTCCGCTGATCGGCGCGGATGTTCTGACGGCTGCGGAAAACGCTGCCAAGCCCGCCAGCGCAGCCCATGTCTTTACCCCGGAGGAAATCCGCTTTCTGGATGAGGTGGCCGAAACCATCATTCCCCGCACCTCCACGCCGGGGGCGAAGGATGCCGAAGTGGGTGCATTCATGGCCGTCTATGCGGCCGACTGCTACACCGACGAACAGCGGACACTCTTTCTCTCGGCAATTTCCGACATCGAGAAGCGCAGTCAGGCCGAACACAAGAAGGCCTTTCTTGAGCTGACGGCAGAACAACGGCAGGCGCTGCTTTCGGCGCTGGACAAGCAGGCCAAGGCGGAACAGACACCGGCAAAGCCGCATGCCTTCACGCTCGTCAAGCAATTGACGCTACTCGGCTTCTTCACCTCGAAGATCGGGGCCACGGAAGTTCTCGTCTACGACGAGATTCCCGGTGGTTTCGAAGACCGCGTTCCCTACAAGAAGGGCACGCCCGCCTGGGGCACGACCTGAGGAGAATTGTCGGCCCGTCCGCGTTTGCGGGCGGGCCGCATTCATGCGGCAAGACAAGGATGACATGATGCGCAATATATCAATCATCGCGGCGGCAATGCTGACCGCAGGCGCCATTCCCGCTCTCTCGGAGGGCGATGTTGCCAAGGGGGAGGCGGTCTTCAAGCGCTGTTCCGCCTGCCACGCCATCGGCGAGGGCGCGAAAAACCGGGTCGGCCCGCAGCTTAACGGCATCATCGGCCGTGCAGCGGGCGGCGCGCCTGACTATACTTACTCGGCTGCGATGAAAAAAGCGGGTGAGGACGGTCTTGTCTGGACACCCGAAGAATTGCGGGATTTCATCAGCGCGCCCAAAAAGAAAATACCCGGAAACAAGATGGCGCTGGCCGGCATCAGCAAGCCGGAAGATCTGGACAATCTCATCGCCTATATCGAAAGCGCGGCTTCCAAGCCCGCTGAATGAGAGCGGCGGGACAGACGGGTCGAGGCGCGGCCCTTGGCGAAGGCCGGCGGCATGGCGACAGGCACCTGCGCGCTACACCTGGCTTGCTTCGCCTTCCGCCAGCTGGGCAAGGCCCGGCAGGTTGCAGACCAGAAGCTTTTGTCGCCCACCCTGCACCAGTCCCTTGGACTCCCAGCTGGAAAGGATGCGCGAGACCGTGTGCAGCGTCGTGCCGGTCATCTCGGCAATATCCTGCCGCGAGATCGGGAAGTCGATACGGATGCCGTCTTCCTCCTTGCGGCCCGCCTGCTGCGAAAGGCGCAGCACGGCATGGGCCACCCGGCGCTCCACTTCCTGCGTCGACATTTCGCGGATGCGCGTATGGGCTTCCTCCAGACGCTGGCCGATCGTCTGCATGGCGGAAACGGCAAGATGCGGGTTCTGTTCGACGAATTGCGGCCAGAGGTCCGTCTGCCACGACAGGATGACGCTTTCGGCTGCCGTCGTGGCGGTGCCGGGATAATCGGACCGTTGCAGCGCTCTTGCGAAACCGAAGAGATCACCGGGATGCACCACGCGCACGATGATCTGCTGGCCGTCATGCGTCACCTGTGTCACCTTCAGGCGGCCGTGGATAAGCAGGAAGAAATGCGTTGCCGACTGGCCCTGCTCGAAAATGGCTTCGCCCGGCGGCACCAGCCGGGATGTGGCGTGGGTCAGCAGTCCGTCCAGCTCATCGTCGGCCATCTTGGCAAACAAGGCCAGCGACCGGATGACGCTTCGGTCAATCTTCACTTGCACCCTCTCCGGTGATCGGACGATCCTCAAGGTGATTGCAGTGGCAATCGAGGATCGGCCTTTTCTGTATTGTCAGCATACAGCACTATCACCGGCGGCAGAAGATCAAATGATATGAATCAAGCACTTGTTTTAATTGACGATTGTCAGGAAAATATGGCAGTGGCACGAAGCTTTTCGAGAAGCGGCGCGTACCAGCGTGTGTCTCTCACGAGCCTGAACCCGAGATTATCAGGCGGTACGCCAACGGCGCAGCCGCCGCTTTTCGGGTTTTTGACAAAGGCGCTCATCGCCGCCCGATGTTTTCCCGAAGCGACGGGAATGCCGCAGGAGGCGACGCTATCGATCGCCTCACCATCCTTGCCGAGCGTCACGCGGTGGCTGCAGCTGGACGTCCATTCCCAGACATTGCCGCCGAAATCGGCAAGGCCATATTCGTTTTCGCCGAAGCTGCCATAGGATTGCGGAACGGGGTTGCCCGAGGCCTTGCGGCTGGTCTGCCGCTCGTAATCCGCCAGCCAGCGCAAAGCCGGGTTTTCACTGTCCGCGGCGATACCCAGCGTCTCATCCGGGAAAAGCGAGCCGGCGGCAAAGGCAAGTTCGGCGTCGCTCGGCAGGCGCCAGACCTCGCCTGTCCGCTCGCTCAGCCACTGTGCATAGGCGCGGGCGTCGTCCTGGCTGATACCGGTTGCCGGTATCTCGCTGCCGACTGGAGCGGCAAAGCCGGGTTCCGGCTGCTGGCAGCCGCCTTCCGCCACGCAGCGCGCATAATCCGCGCTCGATACCTGATATTTCATGATCGTCAGACTTTGCCGCATCGCCACGTCGACCATCGGCCCATCGACGGCATAACCATTGCGGAAATATTCGCCCTCCGCCCGGTAGGTGAAATGTCCGGCGGGCACTGTAACGACCTGTGGAGCCATCATGGCCGCGCGGTCATCAATGCCGCTGCGGATGATCCCGGACTGGAAACCGATGGCCGTTGCCAGCAGCGTTGCAATCGAGAGCGGGAGAAGAAGCGAGACGGCATTTGGGAGGTGGCTGTTGCCGGGAATGCCCATGGGAACCTGCCTGCGTCGAGAAGACGCCAAAGTTCGGGCCTGCTTTCAGGCCGCATAGCAGAAGGGGGAGCGCGCCGCGACCGCTGGCGGCGGCGCGCTCCCGTTTGTGTCAGATGCTCGATGGGGCGAGCACCGCCTGCATCAGGCTGTTGTTCCATTCACCGGTAACCTTGAAGTGAGCGGCTGCACCCAGCTCGAAAGCTTCGATGAGGTTGTGGTTGACATAAGCGTAGATGCCGGGCTGCTCGAAGGTATAGAAGGCCGCACCCGCCGTGCCGCCAGGAATGAACCAGGTTTCCTGGTCGAGATCCGGCGGGTTGCGGAACTTGCCCGTCGCCCAGACATAATCGCCATGGCCGCCGATGAGGTGCGGACGGGTATCACGGTTTGCCTGCGAATGGACGATCAGCACCTTCTCGCCAACGGCGGCCTGAAGGGCGTGTTCCCCGGTCAGGGCGCCGACTGCGCCGTTGAAGACGATATGGGTCGGCGTCAGCTTGCGCATCACCTCCAGCGTGTCGGCCATGGCATCGCCGGCGCTTTCATATTTCTTGAAATTGCCGTTCTCGTCGCGAGGGATGTAGAAGTCCTGCTCGCCGACATAATAGATCTTGTCGTAAACAAGCTCCTTGCCGTGGCCGTCCGTCAGGCCCTCGCGCGGCAGCACCATGATCGCGCCATTCATGCCCGAGGTGACGTGCCACGGCACCATGCCGGGAGGTGCGCAGTGATAGACGAAGACGCCGGCCTTGGTGGCCTTGAAGCGCAGGATCGCCTTTTCACCGGGGTTGACGATGGTGAGCCCGCCGCCGCCGAGCGCGCCGGTGGCCGAGTGGAAATCGATATTGTGCTGCAGCTCATTGGTATCGGGGTTGATGAGGGTCAGTTCGACATAGTCGTCCTGGTGCACCACCATCAAGGGGCCGGGAACCGAACCGTTGAAGGTCATGGCGTGGACCTCGGTGCCCTTGTCATCGAGGATCATCTTCTGCTCTTTGATCGTGAGCGTGAACTCGACGATCTTCGGTCCGCCTTCGGCTTTCTGCGTGTGGGCGTGCACGAAGGGCGGTTTGACGAGATCAACTTTTACGCGAGGAAGCGCTGCAATCTCAGCGCTCGTCAATGGCTTGGCTGCGGCTTTCTTTTCCTCTGCCGCGCTCGCTGCCGATGGGATGATCATGGGGGCTACAGCCCCTGCAAATGCTGCGCCTGCGAGAATATTACGCCGTGTGATGTGGAAGGTTTCCGTCATCATTCTTCTCCTATCCCTCTTGGGGCAGAGCATGTTTCGCTCTGTCACAGCATTTGTAGCGGAGGGGCGGAAATACAATTTGAGATGGAGCAAACTTCGCTTTCGGCACCCTGCGACATTTTGGCAGGCGGCTGAAGGCCGGTGTGGAAGCGTCGCACCGCCTCTTTGCCTGTTCGCAAAGAAGCCGGACGGGCTTGCGTCTAGACATATGTCAAGACCAAGCAAGGAGCATTATAATGAGTGGCAGCGAAACCGTTCTCACCCAAGGGCGCAGCCGGCCAAAGGGCGGCATTCCAAGAGGGCTGGCGCGCACCGGCCCGGTTATCTTTTCTTACGGCTTCCGGCCGTTTTTCCTCGGCGGCGCCCTGTGGGCCATCGTGGCGATGGTGTTGTGGATCGCAGCCCTTTCGGGCTTCATCGACCTCGGCGGGGATTACGGCGCACCGAACTGGCATGCCCATGAGATGCTGTTCGGCTTCGCTTCGGCGGTGCTGGCCGGCTTTCTTTTGACGGCCGTGCCGAACTGGACGGGGCGGCTGCCGGTATCGGGCAAACCCTTGGTCGGGCTGTTTGCGCTCTGGTGCGCCGGCCGGCTTTTCCTGCTTGTGCCGGACCAGGTGGGCGTGGTCACCGCCGCAGCCGTGGACGGGCTTTTCCTGCCGGCACTTCTGGCGATCTGCGCGCGCGAGGTCATTGCCGGGCGAAAATGGAAGGACCTGAAGGTGCTGGGCGGGCTGCTGGCGCTTTCCGTTGCCAATATCATATTCCACGTTGCGGCGATTGGGGGCGATCATAGCCAGATCGCGACCCGCCTTGCGGTCTCGGCCTATACCGTGCTTGTCATCATCGTCGGCGGCCGCATCGTGCCGAGTTTTACCCGCAACTGGCTGAACCGCTTCGGCCGCACGGATTTCCCCGTGCCCTATAACGGCTTCGATACCGCCGCCATCCTCACCGGCATCGCTGCGCTTGCTGTCTGGACGATAGAACCCGAGAGCATCGTGGCGGTGCCAACGGCGCTTCTGGCGGCGTTCATGCACGCCGTGCGTCTGATCCGCTGGCGCGGCTGGACGACATGGCCGGAGCAGGTGCTGGTGGTGCTGCATGTGGCCTACGCCTTCATTCCCGTCGGTTTCATTACCATGGCGCTGGCGGCTCTTGACGTCATGGATACACGCTCCGTCCTGCATGTCTTCACCGTCGGCGTTATCGGCTGCATGATGCTTGCGGTGATGACGAGAGCAAGCCTTGGCCATACCGGACGCAAGCTCGCGGCCAGCAGGGTCACCATTGCCGCCTATGCGGCGCTGATCGCCTGCGCGCTGCTGAGACCGGCAGCCGAGTTCTTCCCCGGCGCGATGATGCATCTCTACGCTTGCTCGGCGCTCTTCTGGATCGTGGGTTTCGGTCTCTTCTGCATTGAATATGGGCCGATCCTGATGCGTGAGCGCAAACCGCTGAAAGCCTAGATTGCTTGCGATACTGCCAAAAACGAACCGCCCCGAAGGTAACTTCCGGGGCGGTTCGGTTTCGGGGATTTGATATCCGGCTTAATGCGCGCCGACGCCGGCGCGGATGAAGATGCGGAACGCCGTGCGCGCCTCGTCGAAATTGCCGGCCCATTGATGGCCCCGGGCCAGAAGTTCCGGGTAAAGGAAAGTCGGCTCCTGCGGCATCAGCACGAAGATCACGGCACCCGGCGGAAGACGGTCGAGTGCGGCAAGCGTGCGGCTCGTCTGGCCTTCGGTCGTCTCATCGCTCAGATCGAGATAGATGACCGGATCGGGCCATATCTGCGGCTCCTCGGCATTGCCCGCAAGCGCCGGTGACACGGAAATCTGTTCGGTCTCAGTGGATTGCGGCGTAAACAGCACTTCCCAGTCGCCGCCGCCGATTTCCCTGACCTGATGGTCGAAACCGCGCTCGGCCATCACCTTGAACAGCGGAACGGGCCGGAAGGTGGCGTATAATCGCAGCGCCTCACCGGGAGCAAGCCCGGCCACGGCTTCCATGATGGCCGGAAAGGGCTCGCCGCCGCTCAGCAAAAGCGGCCGGACATCGAGTTCCCTGATCATTTCCGTCATTGCATCACCTCATCTGTCGGCTGGCGGCGGCAAGGGCCATCCGCCAGAGGTCTTTTCACCACACCGCCGGGGCAGGGGTCAATGTTCGGATCCGCAGCAGCATTCGCAGCCGGACATATCGTCCTCGGAACCTTCTGCCTGTTCTTCCAGCCGGCCGATATCGAGACGCCAGACGTCCGGACCCTGTTCGAGATATTCCCAGCCGAACTGGCCGGGGAAATTTGTGGCCAGCTGGTAAAGCAGTGGACGGGGATCGTGATCGCTGGTGATCTGCAGCGATTGCCCCTCATTCAATGCGCTTAGCGCACCGAAAATGCGCGGATGGCGTTCGCGATGCGGTATGATGCGCACATCGATATTGTTTGCGGTTTGGGCTTCGGACATAGGCTGGCTCCACGGCCGCGGATGGAATGATGTCCGGCGGTGCGGCCGACCGACGGACTGGAAAAACCTATCCGCCGGGTGGTCGCGAGACATTGTCGCCGCGCAAACAAACCTGAGATTCGTCAGGTTCGTCTGCGTGACATGCGTCAGCCGGCAAGGCTGCGATAGATTGCCGGCAGCGCCGATGGCAGCTTGGCGATCCTGTTGACGATGGCATAACCGTTCTGGCCGAACATGGCCGGAATATAGGATTGCGCTTTGCTGTCCACCGTTACGCCGAAGACGCTGACGCCCGAGCGTCGCGCCTCGGAGACCGCGCGGCGGCTGTCCTCGATGGCGAAGCGGCCCTCATAGTGGTCGACATCGTTCGGCTTGCCATCCGTCAGCAGCAGAAGCAGCTTGCGGCGCTCCGGCCTTTCACGCAGCTTGGCGCTGGCGTGGCGGATGGCGGGGCCGATGCGGGTGTAGAAGCCGGGTTTCAGCGCCGCGATGCGACGCTCGATAGTGTGGCCCATCGGCTCATCGAAATCCTTCACCGTTTCCACCCGCACCCAGGAACGGCGGCGGGAGGTGAAGGTCAGGATTGAGTGACTGTCGCCGCAGGCGGAAAGCCCGTGGGCAAGCACCAGCAGGGCTTCCTTCTCCACATCGAGCACCCGGCGATTGTCGAACCAGGCATCGGTCGATAGCGACACGTCGACAAGAATAGTCACGGCGAGATCGTGCGCCTGCGGGCGGCTTGCCATATGAATGCGGTCGCTGCCCTGTCCGCCGGCGGCAATATCGCTTCTGGCGCGAACCACGGCGTCAAGATCGAGATCATTGCCGTCAAGCTGGGCGCGCAGCATTTCGTGGCGTGGCCGCAGCACCTCGAATTGCCGCCTGACCCGGCGGATGAGGCTTTTGGTGTCCGGGTCGGGTTCCGGTGCCGCCTCGGCGTCTTTCGCTGGACCGGCGATGACCCGGCAATGATTGGCGAGATAGGTACCGCTGCGATAATCCCATTCGGGATAGGTCAGCTCCGCCGTCAGCGGGGTATGGTTCAGTGCTTCAGGCGGCAGGTCGAGATCGAAGCGGAAGCGGGCGGAAGGCCGTCCCTTTCTTTCACCCAGCGTCATATCGTCAAGCTCGTCCGCCGCACTGCTGTCGGCATCGTCGCTGTCGTCACCCGGCCGGTCGACATTGACCATCTCAGCCATGGCGAGGATTTTTTCGAAACGGTTGAGGATGAAGGGGCTGCGTTCGGTCTGGCGGTTCTCGGCCTTTTCGCGCACGGCGATATGGCGGGTCGCTTCCGCGCCCTGCGGCGCGGCACCCGCTGCCGGCTGGTCCTCGCTTTGCCGGGCATCGGATGTTTCGCGCAGCAGCGTGTCCGGCCATAGCGGCACCGGCAGCATCGGCAGGTAGCGCGGCGGCGCTTTTTCCGGAAGACCGGCGGGTGGCGCATGGCCCTCGATCCCTGCCGCATCGGCGAGCATGGAAAGCACCCGTTGTTCCACCTGCTGCTCCGCCTGCGGCAGCGGCCGTTTCTGCCGCACCGCGAGCATGGCGGCGCAAAGCCGGCGATAACGGGTCTTCATTCCGGGGAAGGCATGGATGACGGCTTTTGCCAGTTCTGCGGCGCGGTCGAGCCGGGCAAGATCGTTGCGAAGCGGGTCGGCGGTCATGACTGGTTCAAGCGGCATCATCGCCATGGCGGCGGCGAGCCAGAGATAGAGATCGCGGTTGAGGCAGCGGTCGGGAAACAGATCGAGCACCGGCGGCAGCATCAGCGTGGCATGATCGCGTCCTGGCTGGGCGAGCTTCTCTTCGCCAAGACCCATGCGCTGGCGCAGCCTCAGCCGGTGGCTGGAAGTGCGGGCGCGGGCCGGGGCGATCTGCACCGCATGTTCACCGCCAAAACCGCGGAAACATATGGCCAGTACGGCCTGCATATCCTCCAGCTTCACGGCATGATCCGGGAAGCGCAGCCATGTGCCGGTTTCGCCGATCAGCCTGTGCCAGGCGCGGCCGACGGTTTCTTCCAGTTCCAGAAAGTCCAGCATGGTTTATCCTCATGGCATCGGACCGGAACGCGCGGGGCCGCGCAATCCGGTGTGGATATCAAAGCGCCTATCGAATGATCGCATCCGCGACTTCATGCAGCGCGGCCTTCACATCGGGCTCGTCAGTCAGCGGTTCGATCATGGTCGCGCGCACGGCCTGACGGGCGGGAAGGCCGGTATCGATGAGGCTGGCGCAATAAACGAGCAGGCGGGTGGAGACGCCTTCTTCCAGATCGTGGCCTTTCAGGCCGCGCAGCCGGTGGGCAAGATCGACGAGCGGCTCGACATCGCGCGCATCCAGCCCGCTTTCATGCGAAACGACGGCGATTTCCTGCTCCTTGGGCAGAAAATCGAATTCAATGGCGACGAAACGCTGGCGGGTGCTGGGTTTCAGGCTCTTTAAAAGGTTCTGGTATCCGGGATTATAGGAAACGACGAGCATGAAGCCCGAGGGTGCTTCCAGCACTTCGCCGGTGCGTTCCAATGGCAGGATGCGGCGATCATCGGTGAGGGGATGCAGCACGACAGCCACATCCTTGCGCGCCTCAACGATCTCGTCGAGGTAACATATGCCGCCTTGGCGCACGGACCTCGTCAGCGGGCCGTCCATCCACACGGTTTCGCCGCCTTTCAGCAGGTAACGGCCGGTCAGATCAGCGGCAGCAAGATCGTCGTGGCACGAAACCGTGGAAAGCGGCAGGCCGAGTTTCGCTGCCATATGGCTGACGAAACGGGTCTTGCCGCAGCCTGTCGGGCCTTTCAGGAGCAGCGGCAATTGCCGCACCCAGGCGCTTTCGAACAGCGTGCATTCATTGCCGAGCGGGGTGTAGAACGGCGTGTCCGGCTGGGGCTGAGGGATCGGACGGAATATCGTGTTCATGGTAGTCTCCATGTTTGTTGATAAGGAACCGGCTCTCCGGGGGAAAAGGAGAGCCGGTCCGTTTCTCATTCGGCGGGCTGCACGAGGCGGGCAACGTCGCCCTGTTTCTGCTTGCCCGGCACCAGGATTGCCCAGATGAACATGACCGCCGAAATGAGAACCGCGAAACCAGAACCGAGACGGATCCAGTAGAAGATCGCCAGCTGGTCCTGCACATCCATGAAGCTTTCGCCCATGACCCGCTGAAGCTGGATCTGCACCACGCCGGCGAATGTCAGCGCGAAGGTCATCACCGACATGGCCGTGCACATGACCCAGAAGCTCGTCATCGAAAGCCACTGATTATAGGGCGCACGTTTCTTCATTTCGGGAATGGCATAGGCCATCATCGCAAGGTTCAGCATCACATAGGCGCCGAAGAAGGCGAGGTGCCCGTGAGCGGCGGTAAGCTGCGTGCCGTGGGTGTAATAGTTCACCGAAGACAGCGTGTGCAGGAAGCCCCAGACGCCGGCGCCGAAGAAGGCCATGACCGAGCAGCCGATCGACCACAGAAGCGCGGCGCGGTTCTCATGTTTGCGGCCGGCCTTCCAGGTCATGACGAAGGTGAAGATGACCATGGTGAAGAAAGGGGCCACTTCCAGCGTCGAGAACAGCGAGCCGATCCATTGCCAGTAACCCGGTGCGCCGATCCAGTAATAATGGTGGCCGGTGCCGAGAATGCCCGAGAACAGGGCAAGGCCGACGATGACATAGAGCCATTTTTCCACCACTTCGCGGTCGATGCCGTTGAGCTTGATCATCAGGAAGGCGAGGATCGACGCCATGATCAGTTCCCACACGCCTTCCACCCACAGATGAATGACGTACCACCAGTACATCTTGTCGAGCGCCAGGTTGATGGGGTTGTAAAAGGCGAAGAGGAAGAAGATCGCCAGACCCCAGAGGCCGAAGAGCAGGATGTTGATGACGGTGGTCTTGCGGCCCTTCAGCGCCGTCATGGTGATGTTGAACAGGAACATCAAAACGACAAGCACGATGCCGACCTTGATGGCGAAGGGCTGTTCGAGGAATTCGCGGCCTTCATGGATGCGGAACATATAACCGACCACGGCAACCGCGGCGGCCACCAGGAAGATCCAGAACTGCGCGATGGCGAGCTTGGGGCTGTAAAGCTCCGTTTCCGTCTCTTCCGGCAGAAGATAGAAGGTCGAGCCCATGAAGCCCATCAACAGCCACACGACCAGCGCATTGGTGTGGATCATGCGCACGATGTTGAAGGGCAGAAGCTCGGAAAGCGTGTTGGGCAGCACGTAGATCGTCGCGGCGATGACGCCGAACAGGATCTGCGCCACGAACAGCCCGATTGCGCCGTAAAAATACAGCATGGCGACTTTTTGCGTCTGATATTTCATCTCGTCATCTCCTTGCCGTCAACCTCAACCCGCATCGTTCGGCGGCCAGTTCTGCGTCTTGATCCGGCTCGTCCATTCGAGGAAGTCGACGAGATCATCGAGTTCCTGTTCGGTGAGATTGAACTGCGGCATCTGGCGCCGGCCCTCGATGCCGGTGGGCTGGGCGGCCATCCAGGCCTTGATGGAATCGCGCGCCGTCTCCTTGTCTTCCACGCCGCCATAGCGCTTCCAGACATTGCCGAGTTCGGGTGCGAAATAGGCGCCTTCGCCGAGCAGCGTGTGACAGTTGATGCAGGAATTTTTCTCCCACACGTGTTTGCCGCGCGCGACGCTTTCCGTCAGCGTGCTTTCATCCGTCGAGGTGGTGCGCATGTAATAATGGCTATGGGCGGTCAGCCCGACGAATATGGCGAAGAAGAAGATGGAGCCGCCGTAAAAGACGTTTCGCGCTCCTGTTTTGGTCAGGCGTTCTGCCATGCCAATGGTCCTTTCCATCCGGAAGACCGCTTATGCGGACTGGCTTGATCGAACCCTCTTGCCGGAATTTGCCGGCAGGCTTCGGATCTCGCACCTTTCTAGCCGCTGGCTGCCGGCGTTCTTTGCCATTTGGCAAACAAGTGGAGAGGTGGTGTGGTCCGCCTTTTCAGAACGACAAAATGCCCTGCAGGAACGCCCGCAAAAGGGCTGCGGCGGCGAAGATTGCGGGCCATGCCAGAAGTGCCGTGCGCAGCAGGCCCCGCTCTTCGCCAAAACCCAGAAAGTCGTCGATGACGCGTCTGGATTTCATGAGCGCGAAAAGCAGCATCAGGCAGGCGGCGGCAACCGGTGGCAGAAGCGCCGCCTTCCACGAGGTGACGACGGCCGTACCGGCGAGAACGAGAATGGCGAGCACTGCGAAACTTCTTGCAAGCTGGCGGGAGGTGCGGTGGATCATGACTGTCAAACCAGATAGACGATGGGAAAAATGACGATCCAGACCAGATCGATGACATGCCACAGCGTCGTCACCAGCGTGATGTTCTCGTTTTTCGGGAAGACCGCGACGAGAAACAGCAGCACGGCCACGAAGACGACATGCAGCAGGTGGAAGCCGGTGAGCAGGAAATAAAGCTCGAAGAACGCGCCATAGGCTGGATCGGACGCGAAGGCGATTTCGGTGGAATATTCATGGAGCTTCACACCGACGAAAGCGAAACCCAGCAGGCCGGTAAGGACAAGCGCCCGCCTTTTGCCCGGCAGCGCGGTGTGGTGGCTGGCCGCGACGGCCGCCTGCCAGCCGCTTGCCAGCAAAACCAGGGTGTTGAAGCCGGCAAGCTGCGGCTGCAGATGTTGGCGCGCGGCGGCGAACGCATCGGGATTGAGTGCGAAGGCAATGATGAAGGCGCCGGTCAGCGCGCCGAAGGCGGCAAGTTCGCTCCAGACCAAAATCCACAAAAGCAGGTTTCCGCTTTCCTCTTCCGTATTTATCGCCATGGCCTCGCCCGTAATTGTAAAACAGCAAGCCACGCTTAGGCGTCCTCAAACCCCGCTTCTTTGCGGTCGGTCAAAGAAGGGAGCGCGCAAAACCCTATTGTCATGACAAAGCGCAACTCTGGAAAATGGAGCTTCCCATGAACGACGCGCAGGTCGGGCTGATTGTCGCAACCCCTATTATCGTTGGCTTTGCGGTGCTGTTGTACCGTATGGGTGTGTTGCAGCGCATGGGCGCGGTTTCCGCCGTACTCGCCTCCGTGGCCATTGCTTCGGTGCTGTTCCTGAACCAGTGAGAAGACAGTCGGATGCTTGAACTTGTCGCCGCTCTTTCGCTTTTTGTGGCGCTGCACTCCATTCCCGCCGTGCCTGCCGTGCGCGGCCGGTTGATCGCGGCCATTGGCCGGCCCGCCTATTTCGGGGCTTATTCCGTGGTCTCGCTTCTGGCGCTGGGCTGGGTGTTTTATGCCGCGCTGTCGGTGGATTATATTCCGCTCTGGGATGTCGCGCCCTGGCAGGCGCATATCACCTTTCTGGCAGCGCCGATTGGTCTGTTTTTCGTGCTGGCCGGTCTTCTCAGCGTCAATCCGCTTTCCATTTCCGTGCGGCAGGGAGATAAACCGGGGGCAATCGTGCGCATCACGCGGCATCCGGTGCTCGTCGGTTTCCTGTTCTGGTCGCTCGGCCATGTCGTGCCGAATGGCGACCTGCGTTCCGTTATTCTCTTCGGTGGCTTTGCGTTGTTTTCCCTTGGGGGAATGGCGATGACGGAAAAACGCGCGCGGAAAAGACTGGGTAATGCATGGAGCGCGGCGGCGGCTAAAAACGCAACGATCCCTTTCGCAGCAATCCTTTCCGGCAAAACGCGCCTCGCCGTGGACGGGCCGATGCTGCTCGCCGCGGTACTGACAGGGTTGACGGTCTGGTGGCTGCTGGCCGGTGGCCATGCCGCGCTCTTTGGCGCGGATCCCATGGCCTATTTCTGATCGCTCACGACGTCTTCACCACATGCGGCTGCCATATCGGCGCCTGCGGTGCGGAGCCGATGCCGAGTTGATCGATGGCGCGGGCGGCGAGTTGATCGACAATATCGAAGACGCTTTGCGGCCTGTTATAAAAGGCCGGCACCGGCGGCATGACGATAGCGCCTGCCTCCGTGACAGTGCACATGTTGCGCAGATGGATGAGATGCAGCGGCGTCTCGCGGGTCATCAACACCAGCTTCCGGCGTTCCTTCAAATGCACATCGGCGGCGCGGGTAAGGAGATTGTCCGAAAGCCCGGTTGCAATGGCCGCGAGCGTTCGCATGGAGCAGGGGGCGATGATCATGCCCGCCGTCGGGAAGGAGCCGCTGGCGATCGCCGCGCCGATATCGTCGATGGCGTGATTGACGCCGGCGAGCGACAACATCCGCCCCAAGGCTTGCGCACCTTCCTCATGCAGCACGGTGCGTCTGGCGGATTGCGACAGGACGAGATGGATTTCGACGTTTTTCATGTCGGCGAGGCGCTCGATGATGCGCAGTGCAATGCCGGCACCCGATGCACCGGTGACGCCGACCACGACACGGCACGGGTTCATGGCCGTTCTCCAAGGCCAAGATCACGCCACATCAGATCCACCTTTGCGATGACGTCAGGTGTCATGGAGAGCACGCGGCCCCATTCGCGCTCCGTCTCCGGCGGCAGCTTGCGGGTGGCGTCCAGACCCATCTTGCCGCCGAGGCCGGCTTTCGGCGAGGCGAAGTCGAGATAATCGATCGGCGTATCGTTGATGATCGTTGTATCGCGCGAGGCGTCGAAACGGGTGGAAAGCGCCCAGACGACATCCGCCCAGCTGCGGACATCAATATCGGGATCAACCAGAATGATGAGCTTCACATAGCTGAACTGCGGCAGCATCGACCACAGACCCATCATCACCCGCTTTGCCTGGCCGGGATAACGCTTGTCGATGGAGGCGACCATGACGCGGTAGGAACAAGCCTCCGGCGGCATCCACAGATCGACGATTTCCGCAAACTGCCTTTTGACGAGCGGCAGGAAAATCTCGAGCATGGCTTCGCCGAGAACCGAGGGCTCATCGGGCGGCCGGCCGGTATAGGTGGAAAGATAGATCGGGTCGCGGCGCGTGGTGATGGCTGACAGCGTCATGACCGGAAAGGCTTCGACCGAATTATAATAGCCGGTATGATCGCCATAGGGGCCTTCGAGTGCCGTTTCCGTTGCTGAGACGGTGCCTTCCAGCACGATCTCGGCATTGGCGGGCACCGGCATCGGCACCGTCAATGCCTTTGCGATGCGGCTTTTCGAGCCGCGCAACAGGCCGGAAAAACCAAGCTCGCTGATATGTTCGGGAAGCGGCATGACGGCGGAAAGAATGGTGGCGGGATCAGTGCCGATGGCGACGGTTACGGGCATATCCAGCCCGCGCGCCTGCCACAGCCGGTGGTGCTGCGCGCCGCCGCGATGCGCCAGCCAGCGCATGATCACCCTGTCCGGCCCCAGCACCTGCATGCGATAGATGCCGACATTGATATCGTCGGGATCATCAGGCGAACGGGTGATGACCAGCGGCCAGGTGATGAGCGGAGCCGGCTCACCCGGCCAGCACCATTGCACCGGCAGGCGGGCAAGATCGACCGCGTCACCCGTCAGTATCTTTTCCTGCACCGGCGCGCGCGAGACGTTGCGTGGCCGCATGGACAGTGCGGCCTTTAGCAAAGGCAGCTTACCCCATGCCTCGGCCATGGATTTTGGCGGCCGTGGCTCGCGCAATTCGGCAAGCTTTTGTCCAAGCGCGGGCAGGCCGCCCGTCTCGAGCCCCAGCCCCCATTCGATGCGCTGCCGCGTGCCGAAGAGATTGGCAAGCAACGGCATGTCCCGTACCTTGCCCTCATGGTCGACGGGTTGTTCGAAAAGCAGGGCCGGCCCGCCATCGGCGAGCACGCGGCGGTGGATTTCGGTGATCTCGTGCAACAGCGAAACCGGCTGGCGGATTCGCCGCAGCTGCCCGCGTTCTTCCAGCAGCCGGATGAAACCGCGCAGATCGGCTGCGTGGGCGGGTTTCGTTTCTGTCTCTTTATCTGTCGGTTCGTCTCTCATGCCGCCTGTTTGCAGGCGGCAAAGCGGCATGTCCTTGCGCTGCCGCAAATGCGGCTTCAGTGCGAGCGAAGATAGTCGGCGAGAACGAGGGCGTGGTTGTGTTCGGTATCGTGGGCGGCATAAAGCAGCGTGATGCGGCCTTCCGCCATCAGCGCCTTCATGCGCGCCACGGCATCGGAATTGGCCGCCAGTTCTTCGTCATAATGCCGGGTGAATTCCGCAAAACGTGACGGCATATGGGAAAAGCTCTTGCGCAATTCGTTGCTGGGCGCGATCTCCTTCAGCCACAGGGAAAGCTTTGCGTCTTCCTTGCGCATGCCGCGTGGCCACAGCCGGTCCACCAGAACGCGTGTGCCGTCGTCGTCGCTGGCGGGTTCGTAGATCCGTTTGATCCTTATATCGGGCATGGCGGCCTCCATTATTCTGCAAGCGAATGATTTATAGCGCCTTTTGCGAATTCGTGCGCGAAAATCACCCTGTCTTTGCGTTCGCTCAAACCGCCACCCGTGCGCCGCGGCTAGGTTGCCGCCCGCAACTGAGCCGACAGGACCCTTCATGAGACCTTTTCCCGCCGCCATCGCCCGCCCACTGAATTTCCTGCCCCTTGCCGTGGTGCAGCGAGCGACGGCGGCGATGCTGGCGCAGATCATGAAACGGCACCCGGATATGTTCGGCCGGCTCGGTGAGCATAACGGCAAGCGCTATGCCTTCCTGCCCGTCGATCTCCCCTTCGCCTTCATGGTTGAACCGGCACGTCCCTCCATCACCGTCAGCCGAAAGGGTCGCTTGCCCAAGGTGGATGCGGCGGTGGAAGGGCCGCTTTTCATGCTGCTGGCACTGATGGAGGGGCGGCAGGATGCCGATGCGCTGTTCTTCTCGCGTGATCTCAGTGTGACCGGCGACATGGAGGCGATGCTGGCGCTGCGCAATGCGCTTGATGACAGCGGCATTGATCTGCCGCGCGATCTCGGTGCATTTGCCGGGCCTTTCGCGCCTGTCGTAACGGGCCTCGCGAACCGCCTGCGCGGCCATGTTCTATCCGAAACACGGGGAGGTGAGGCATGGAACTGATCTGTCCCGCGGGAACGCCCGCTGCCTTCCGCGAGGCCGTGGATGCCGGAGCGGATGCCGTTTATTGCGGCTTTCGCGATGAGACCAATGCCCGCAATTTTCCCGGCCTCAATTTTTCCCGCGAAGAGCTTGCCGAAGCCATTGCCTATGCGAAGAAGCGTGGTGTGCAGACCTTCGTGGCGCTCAACACCTTCATGCGCGCTGGCAATGAGGATATCTGGTATCGCGGCGCGGCCGATGCCGTGAAGGCGGGGGCGGATGCGCTGATCCTCGCCGATTTCGGTCTGATGGCGCATGTGGCGGAAAACCATCCGCAGCAGCGCATCCACGTCTCCGTGCAGGCCTCCGCCTCCAATGCTGACGCTGTGAATTTTCTCGTCGATGCCTTCGGCGCGAAACGCGTGGTGCTGCCGCGCACGCTGACGATTTCCGACATCGCCCGGCTGGCGCGGCAAATCCGCTGCGAGATCGAAATCTTCGTGTTCGGCGGTCTCTGCGTCATGGCGGAGGGGCGCTGCTCGCTCTCGTCTTACGCCACCGGAAAATCACCCAACATGAACGGCGTCTGCTCACCGGCAAGCCATGTGCGTTACCGGCAGGATGGGCGGGAGCTGGTATCGGAACTCGGCGATTACACCATCAACCGCTTTCCGGAAGGCGAGGCGGCGGGTTACCCCACGCTGTGCAAGGGCCGTTTCGAGATTGCCGATGACAAGTCCTATGCCTTCGAGGACCCGGTATCGCTTGACGTGATGGACCAGATCGATGCCTTGCGCGAAGCGGGGGTCAGCGCGCTGAAGATCGAGGGCCGCCAGCGCGGCAAGGCCTATGTGGCGGAAGTGGTGTCCACCCTGCACCGGGCGCTGGCCGCCAGCGCCGAAGAACGGGGACGGCTGCTCTCGCGCCTGCGGCTTTTAAGCGAAGGCCAGCGCACCACCGTCGGTGCTTACGAGAAACGCTGGAGATGATGGCGATGGCAAAAACCGCAAAGGCCACATTGGCGCTTGGCCCGGTGCTTTATCTCTGGCAGGGCGAAAAATGGCGGGATTTTTACTTCCGCATCGCCGATGAGGCGCCCGTCAGTCATGTCTATCTCGGCGAAACCGTCTGTTCCAAACGGTTTCATTTCACCGAGCCGCATCTGGCCGAGGTGATAGAGCGGCTGGAGGGTGCCGGAAAACAGGTGATCCTCTCGACCCTCTCTCTGGTGACGCTGGAGCGGGAAAGCCGCCAGCTGCGCGGCCTGATCGCCGACAGCCTCTATCCGGTCGAGGCGAACGATCTTTCGGCGCTCGGTATGTTGCATGGCACGCCGCATGTCGTCGGGCCGATGGTGAATGTCTATAATGCCGCCACCGCGCGGCTGCTCGCCTCGCGTGGGGCAAGCGCCATCTGCCTGCCGCCGGAACTGCCGGTAACCTCGGTGGAGCGTATCGTGGCGGAGACACCGGATGTGGACTTCGAAATCTTCGCCTTCGGCCGCCTGCCGCTCGCCATTTCCGCGCGCTGCGCCCACGCCCGCGCCAAGGGCAATATCAAGGATAATTGCCAGTTCGTCTGCGGTGACGACCCGGATGGATTGCCGGTGCGCACGCTTGACCGGCAGTCATTTCTGGCGCTGAACGGCGTGCAGACGGTGTCGCACACCTGCCAGTCGCTGCTTGGCGAATTGCAGGATCTGGCCGCCACCGGCATCGCCCGCTTCCGCCTGTCGCCGCAGGATTGCGACATGGTGGCGGTGGCGCAGATCCATGACGATGTTCTGGCCGGCAGGCGGGATGCGGCAGATGGCCTTGCACGTCTCGGGCAAATCTATCCGGACGTGCCTTTTTCCAACGGTTTTCACCACGGGCAGGAGGGGGCCGCCTGGGTCGCCCGTGCCCGCAACACGGCGCATGGGGTGAATGCATGACGATGAACGGGCAAAGTGAGCAAATGCCGTCCGCGGTGGCACCGGGCGGAGCGGATATCGCGGCGGCAATCCATCTGGTGCGCGACATTGTCTTGCAGAGTGCGCTTGATTGCGGCTGCCGCGACAGGGTGCATGAGGCGCTGCGTGAACTCGAGGATTTCGAGCGCCAGCGCAATATCGTCAAGCTTCTGGCCGCCGCCCGCGAGGAGCGGCGCAAGATCGCGCTTTTGACCGAGATGCTCTGCGATTTCGCCGAAGACGACACGGTGGATGAAGGTGTGGTCGAAACCGCAAGCCTGATGTTTCTCGACATCGCCGCCGCCGCCCAGGAAGGCTCGCGCATCCTGCGCGAAGCCCTGTCGCTTAAGACAGGCGAATAGGCGTGGTTTCCGGCGCTGTTTGATCCTGCGCAAAGATCGGGCGCTTGCAAAATGTCATTTCCAGATGGGTGACGTGCCTGTGGCCGGAAGGTGGGCCTTCAGCGGGCGTCACGCGCATCATGGCGCTTCCGGCGCGAACAAGGATCAGGACCATGGCTCATCTCACCCGTCGTCAGGCGCTTTCGGCCCTTTCGGGATTGACGGTCGCGACACTTGCCGCACCGCATATTCTGAAGGCGGAAGCGCCGCTCACCCTTTATGGCCCTCCTGCCGCGCCGTCGGCCGTGCTGGCCCATGCGGTCAAGGGCGGGTTCCTGAAGGATGTCGCGCCGGAGGCCGTCTTCAAGGCCTGGAAAACGCCGGATGAAATGCGCGCCGCCGTCGCCTCCGGTTCCATGGGGGCGGTGGTGATGCCGAGCTACGGCGCCGCCAATCTGCATAATCGCGGCCTCGGTCTCGGGCTGTTGAACGTGCTGACAACGGGCCTGCTTTATATCGTGTCCAAAGACGAGGCGCTGAACTCCCTGCAAGGCCTTTCCGGCAAGACGCTCGCTCTGCCGTTCAAGAACGACATGCCCGATTTCGTGATGCGCCGGCTTGTTACCGAAAACGGCCTGAAGCCCGGCGACATCAAGCTGGAATATGCCGCCTCGCCGCCGGAAGCCGTGCAATTGCTGCTGACGGGCCGGGTGGACGCGGCGCTGCTCAGCGAACCGGCCGCGACCGCCGTGCTCATCAAGGCGAAGTCGTTTTTCATGACCGTTCACCGCACCATCGATATCCAGCGGGAATGGGCAAAGGTGGCGGGCAAGGCCGAAATCCCGCAGGCGGGTCTCGCCCTGACCTCGCAGGTTCAGGAAAAGCTCGGCAAGGCGGGCATTGAAGCTTTGCAGACAGGCATGGAAGCCGCGCTCGCAAGTGCCGTGGCCGATCCGCAGGCTGCGGCGGCGGCCGTCGCCGACGCGCTGGGTTTCCCGTCTGAGATCATTGCCGCTTCCTTCCCGACGAGCCATCTGTGCGCGCTGAAGGCGAGCGCTGCGCGCAGCGATCTCGAGGCTTTTTATGACGAACTCGCCAAGGCCGAGCCGGCCATCATCGGTGGGCGGCGGCCGGATGACGGATTTTATCTGGTGTAGCAGGCATGAACCGCATTCTCGAAAGCCTTGGCTGGACGGGCCGTTACCTTTGGGCGGGCTGGGCCGGGCTTTCCGGTATCTTCTGTTTTCTCGCCGCCTGGCAGGCCGGGCATGAGATTTACGGCTCCTTCATCCTGCCTTCGCCGGGGGAGACCTTTGCTGCGATCGGGATGCTTGCCAGGCGACCGGATTTCCTTGTCATCCTGTCGCAGAGCGCCGTCAGGGCCCTTGCCGGTTTTGCCATTGCCGCTGGCGTCGGCACCGTTGCGGGCCTTCTGGCGGGCTATTCCTTTGCGGCCATGCGGCTGATGAAGCCTGTTGTCACCGTTCTGCTCGGTGTGCCGCCCATCGGCTGGATCGTGCTGGCGCTGATCTGGTTCGGCTCGTCGGGCGGCACGGCCGTCATGACCGTGGTTATCGGCTCGGCGCCGGTCTCCTTCGCCGGCGCGCTGGAAGGTGTCGCCAAGCGGGACCGTCAGCTGGAGGTGATGGCGCAGGCTTTCGGCGCTCGATGGTTCTATCGTCTGCGCACCGTCACCATGCCGCATGTTCTCTCCTACCTCTTCCCGGCCTGGACGACGACGGCCGGAAGCGCGTGGAAAGTGACCGTCATGGCCGAGCTTCTTTCGAATTCCGGCGGCATTGGCGGCGAACTGGCCACCGCACGTGCTCTGTTCGACATCGCGCAGGTCAGCGCCTGGCTTACCATCACGGTCGGCCTTGCGCTGCTGACCGATTACGGCCTGCTGCATCTGCTGCGCGAGGCGCTGGAACGCTGGCGTGCGGCCGGGCTGCCATGGGGTGTCAAACGATGAGCGACCATTCCGCCCTCCGTTTCGAGCAGGTCGGCCACGCCTTTCTCGGCCGCAGCCTGTTCGAGAATTTCGATCTCAGCATCGCGCCGGGGGAAACCGTGGCGCTGCTTGGCCCTTCCGGCAGCGGCAAGACGACGATTTTGCAGATCGCGGCCGGTATCATCGATCCCGTTCGCGGCCGGGTGCATCGCCGATATCGCCGGCAGGGTCTGGTGTTTCAGGAGCCGCGGCTGCTGCCATGGATGACATTGATCGACAATATCGCCTACGGCCTTGCGGCGGCCGGCATGCCGAAACGGCAACGGCGTGAGACTGCGGCACGCTTCGCCTTGGAAGTGGGTCTGGAAGAGACGGATTTCCGCAAATATCCGGTCGAACTTTCCGGCGGCATGCGCCAGCGCGCCGGGGTGGCGCGGGCGCTGGCGGTGGAGCCGGACATGCTGTTTCTGGATGAGCCCTTCAGCGCCGTCGATGTCGGCCTGCGCAGGCATCTGCAGGAGCTTCTGGTGGCCGCCGCCGGAAGGCGCGGTTTTTCCACGCTCCTTGTCACCCATGATCTTCACGAAGCGCTGCTGGTGGCCGACAGGCTGATCGTCTTGTCGGGCGTCGGCGGCCGCGTCATTGCTGCGCATAGGCCCGCCGGTTCGCCGGGCCATCGCATGGCGCGGGCGGTGTTCGATGAAGCGGAACGTCTGGCCGAAACTGCGGCTTTTGCCGAACTGTTTTCGGCAAAGGAGCGGGGCAGATGAAACCGCCGCCGATCCTCTCCGAAGCCCTGCGCCTGTTTTTTCCCCTTGCCGCCCTGCACGGTGCGGTCTGGCCGTTCCTGTGGATCGTCGTTGGTGGTTATGCCCTGCCTTTCGCCGATGCCGTTCCGCCGTCGCAATGGCACGCCCATGAGATGATTTTCGGCACCTATGGCATGGCGCTCGCCGGGTTTCTCGGCTCGGCCGTGCCGGAATGGACGGATACCAAGCCGGCGCAGGGAAGAACGTTGCTATATCTGGCCGTCCTCTGGCTGCCGGGCCGCCTGATCGGTTTCGTGGGGGCCGATGCGTGGAGCCTGCCTGCCGGCTTTTTCGATGTGGCGTTTCTGCTCGCGCTTTCGCTCCTCATCGGCAGGGCCATGCTGGTGCGGCGCACCGGGAAGCATCTGGCATTCCTCGTCTGGCTTTTATTGTTTACGGCCTCGGAAGCGGGCGTGCGTTATGCATGGTGGGCTGGTGATCTGGAACTCGCCGCCCGCTGTCTGGAGGCGGCATTGTGCATATTCACCGTGCTGTTTTCGCTTTCGGCGGCGCGCATCAATGTGGTCGTCATCAACCTAGCACTCGATCCGAGCGGTGAGACCACACCCTATCGGCCGCATCCCGGCCGCCAGCATATGGCCGGGGCCATGGTGACGCTTTACATGGCGGTCAGGCTTGTTC
Organism: Rhizobium sp. UGM030330-04; assembly: GCF_003208455.1. NCBI lineage: Bacteria > Pseudomonadati > Pseudomonadota > Alphaproteobacteria > Hyphomicrobiales > Rhizobiaceae > Rhizobium > Rhizobium sp. UGM030330-04. The sequence continues at coordinate 82,010 of NZ_QKML01000008.1, read as the reverse complement.
TTCCGGAGAGTGATATTTCCGCCTGGCTGGCGCTTGCGGCCGGTGCCGCGTTTTTCGACCGGCTGGCCGAATGGTTCATCGGCCGCGCCGCCTTCAGGACCGAGGTGCTGCTGCTCGGCGTCGGCAATGCCTTTGCCGGTGCGGGGTTTCTGGCGCTCGGGGCGACGCGGCTCGGTTTTTCCATCACATCCGCCGCAGGCCTGCACCTCTTGTCGGTGGGCGCGCTCGGCTGCGCCATCATGGCCGTATTCATCATCGCCGGTCTTAGGCATACGGGACGTGATCTGACGCACCTGCCCTGGCAGGCGCACATCGCCGCCGCCCTGATGGTGACGGCCGGGCTGATCCGTATCCTGCCCGAATTCGATGTCGCCGCGATCCTGTCGCCCTATCATCACGGTCTCAGTGCAATAGTGTGGGCAGCGAGTTTTGGTGTCTGGTTGCAGGGCTTTCTGCCCTTCCTGCGGGCGCCGGGCACCGACGAGGCGGGAGCCTGCGGATGAGCGCGCAGCTTTCCGCAGCCGTGACGGCAGCGACCTTCGCCCGCTTTCACCCTGTTTGTTTATTTTTTCGGCAAAAGCCCAATAAGAAATCAGTGACTTAGGCTGGCGATATTGATGAATGTTAGTTCTGATAAATAATCAATAAAATCAAGTGGTTGAATATTTTTGCCTTTTGGCTGATGATGTCTCGAACCGAACAGGAAACGCGAATATGCCTAAAATAGTCGCGCCTCAACAAGTGGATGACAAGCCAAGCCGGACGAGGGAGCTCGTGACGTTTGCCGTTCTGGCCTTCGGCATATGGCCCGTTCTGGCGGTTGGATTTGTCGGGGCCTATGGCTTCATCGTCTGGATGTTCCAGATCATTTACGGGCCGCCGGGACCGCCCGGTCATTGAGGGTGAAATGACGATGGAAGTCTCTCTCAGCCGGCGCGATTTCCTGCGCGGCGGGCAAAAACGGGAAACGCGTATCTGTCCCCCCGGGGTCGTGTTGAGCGACCTCGCCGCCTGCAGCGGTTGCGCAAAATGCGTGGAGGCCTGTCCGACCGGCATCATCGCCATGGCGGATGGTTTGCCTTCGGTGGATTTCTCCGCCGGTGAATGCACCTTTTGCGGCAAATGTGCGCAAGTCTGTCCAGAGCCGGTTTTTGCGACCCCTGCGGCGCAGCGCTTCGATCATGTCATGGCGATCGGTAAAGGGTGTCTCGCTTTCGGCAATATCGATTGTCAGGCGTGCCGCGATGCCTGCCCGACCGAGGCCATCCGGTTTCGGCCCCGCCGCGGCGGCCCCTTCGTGCCTCAGCTTGTCGAAGATGCCTGCACCGGCTGCGGGGCCTGTATATCCGTCTGCCCGGCCGGCGTGATCGAGATCAAGGCAATAGCCATGGAGATGCAATATGCCTGAAAATACAGGCCGGTATCATGTCTCAAGCGCCGTGGTGGCGGTGATGCCGCAGATGCGGGACGCCGTTTTCGCGGCACTTTCAACGCTCGACAATGTCGAGGTTCATGGCGAGGGCAATGGCAAGATCGTCATCGTCATAGACGGCACGAGCACCGGCATGCTGGGCGATACGCTCACTTATATTTCGACACTCGACGGTGTGATTGCCGCCAACATGGTTTTCGAACACGTCGACACAGAGGAGACGAGCGGCGATGAGCAGCGAACTGACGCGGCGTGATCTATTGAAAGCCCATGCCGCCGGCATTGCGGCGGCAACGGCGGGCATTGCGCTGCCGGCCGCCGCCCAGCCGGTACCGGGCGGTGTTTCCGCCCTGCAGATCAAATGGTCCAAGGCGCCCTGTCGTTTCTGCGGCACGGGCTGCGGCGTCATGGTCGGCGTCAAGGAAGGCAAGGTGGTTGCCACCCATGGTGACATGCAGGCGGAGGTCAACCGTGGCCTCAACTGCATCAAGGGCTATTTCCTGTCCAAGATCATGTATGGCAAGGACCGCCTGCAAACCCCGCTGCTGCGCAAGAAAAACGGCGTCTACGCCAAGGATGGCGAATTCGAGCCGGTAAGCTGGGACGAGGCCTTCGACGTGATGGCCGCGCAGTGCAAGCGGGTGCTGAAAGAAAAGGGGCCGACCGCCGTCGGCATGTTCGGCTCCGGGCAATGGACGATCTTCGAGGGCTACGCCGCGACCAAGCTGATGCGCGCCGGCTTCCGCTCCAACAATCTCGATCCCAATGCCCGCCACTGCATGGCGTCCGCCGCTTACGCCTTCATGCGCACCTTCGGCATGGATGAGCCGATGGGGTGCTATGACGATTTCGAACATGCCGATGCCTTCGTGCTCTGGGGCTCGAACATGGCGGAAATGCACCCCATCCTTTGGACCCGCATCGCCGACCGGCGTCTGGGTTTCGACCATGTGAAGGTGGCGGTGCTTTCGACCTTCACGCATCGCAGCATGGATCTCGCCGATATCCCGATGGTTTTCAAACCGGGCACGGATCTCGCGATCCTCAACTATATCGCCAACCACATCATCAAGACCGGGCGCGTCAACGAAGACTTCGTGAAGAACCATACGAAATTCGTGCGCGGCGTCACCGATATCGGTTATGGCCTGCGTCCCGACAATCCGGCGGAGGTGAATGCCGCCAATTCCGCCGATCCGACCAAGACCGAAGCGATCGATTTCGAGACCTTCAAGGCTTTCGTATCGGACTATACGCTGGAAAAGACCGCCGCCATGACCGGCGTGGAGGCCGGCTTCCTTGAGGAACTGGCCGAGCTTTATGCCGACCCGAACCGCAAGGTCATGTCGCTATGGACCATGGGGTTCAACCAGCATGTTCGCGGCGTCTGGGCCAACCAGATGGTCTACAATATCCACCTTCTGACCGGAAAGATTTCCGAGCCGGGCAACAGCCCGTTCTCGCTCACCGGCCAGCCTTCGGCCTGCGGCACGGCCCGCGAGGTGGGCACCTTCGCCCATCGCCTGCCGGCGGATATGACGGTGACAAACCCGGAACACCGCAAACATGCCGAGGAAATCTGGCGCATTCCGCACGGCATCATCCCGGAAAAGCCGGGTTACCACGCCGTGCAGCAGGACCGCATGCTGCATGACGGCAAGCTGAATTTCTATTGGGTGCAGGTCAACAACAACGTTCAGGCCGGTCCCAACACCAAGAACGAGACCTATCAGGGCTATCGCAACCCGGAAAACTTCATCGTTGTTTCGGATGCCTATCCGACCATCACGGCCATGAGCGCCGACCTCATCCTGCCCGCCGCCATGTGGGTGGAGAAGGAGGGGGCCTATGGCAATGCCGAGCGGCGTACCCATGTCTGGCACCAGCTGGTCGAGGCTTCGGGCGAGGCGCGCTCCGATCTCTGGCAACTGGTGGAGTTCTCCAAGCGTTTCACCACCGACGAGGTGTGGCCGGCGGAGATACTCGACGCCAACCCCGCCTATCGCGGCAAGACGCTTTACGAGGTGCTCTACAAGGACAGCGATGTCGGCAAGTTCCCGCTGAGCGAAATCAACGCGGACTACCAGAACCAGGAATCCAGGGATTTCGGTTTCTATCTGCAGAAGGGTCTGTTCGAGGAATATGCCGCCTTCGGGCGCGGCCACGGCCACGATCTGGCGCCTTACGACGCCTATCACGAGGTGCGTGGCATGCGCTGGCCGGTGGTGGACGGCAAGGAAACGCTGTGGCGTTACCGCGAGGGTTACGATCCCTACGTCAAGCCGGGTGAAGGCGTGAAGTTCTACGGCAACAAGGACGGCAAGGCGGTCATCATCGCCGTGCCTTACGAGCCGCCGGCGGAATCCCCGGATGCGGAATTCGATACATGGCTGGTGACGGGCCGCGTGCTGGAGCACTGGCATTCCGGCTCCATGACCATGCGTGTGCCGGAACTCTACAAGGCCTTTCCCGGCGCCCGCTGTTTCATGAATGCCGACGATGCGCGCAAGCGCGGGCTCAACCAGGGCGCGGAAATCCGCATCGTCTCGCGTCGTGGCGAAATCCGCTCCCGCGTGGAAACGCGCGGCCGTAACCGCATGCCGCCCGGCGTCATCTTCGTTCCCTGGTTCGACGCCAGCCAGCTCATCAACAAGGTCACGCTCGACGCAACCGATCCCATCTCCAAGCAGACGGATTTCAAGAAATGCGCAGTCAAGATAGAGCCAGTCGCATGATCAGGAAACACGGATGGATCGCCGCCACTCTTCTGGTCGTGGCTCTGGCGACGGGGGCCGTTGCACAGATGGTGCCGGAATTGTCAGGCCCGCGTGGCGACGCCATGCAGACCGAGCCGGCGAAACCCCTGCCGAAATGGGTGGTCGACGATTTCAGGCGCATGCGCGCCTATCCGGAGCAGCCGCCGGTCATTCCGCATTCAATCGACGGCTACCAGCTGTCGGTCAATACCAACCGCTGTCTGTCCTGTCACAAGCGCGAATTCACGCAGGATTCCGGCGCACCGATGATCAGCGTCACCCACTATATGACGCGGGAAGGCCAGATGCTGGCGGATGTTTCGCCGCGCCGTTATTTCTGCACCGCCTGCCATGTGCCGCAGGCCGATACGCGGCCGCTCGTGCCCAACACGTTTGAGGACATGAGCACGATGGGTGTGAAACCGGCGGGTAGCGAATGATGATCGCCCGTGTGAAAAAACTTCTCGCCTGGCTCTGGGCGGTCCTGACGACACCGGCGGGCACGCTCAGCCTCGCTTTCCTGACGCTTGGCGGTTTTGTCGGCGGGGTCATGTTCTGGGGTGCCTTCAACACCGCGCTTGAAATGACCAACAAGGAAGCCTTCTGCATTTCCTGCCACGAGATGCGGGCCAATGTTTATGAGGAACTGACCCGGACGGTGCATTTCTCCAACCGTTCCGGCGTGCGCGCCTCCTGTCCGGACTGCCATGTGCCGCATGAATGGACGGACAAGATCGCCCGCAAGATGCAGGCCTCCAAGGAGGTCTGGGGCAAGATTTTCGGCACCATCGACACCCGCAAGAAGTTCCTCGACAAGCGGCTGGAACTTGCCCAGCACGAATGGTCGCGCCTGAAGGCCAATGACAGCCTGGAATGCCGCAACTGCCATTCCTCCGCCGCCATGGACTTTACCAAACAGACGCAGCGCGCCGCCGATATCCATTCGAAATACCTGCTGACGGGCAAGGCCACCTGTATCGATTGCCACAAGGGCATCGCCCATGAACTGCCCAATATGGAAGGCATAGACCCCGGCTGGAAAATGCCGCCGGCGCTGGACGACCGGCCGGGGCAGACGGCGTCCGCTGTCGACGATCTGCGTCGCGCGATGACGGATGTGCACCGGAACGTGTTCTGAGCATCAGCCGCGGGTTGACCGTGGGAGGCAGGGCTCAGGCCCGCCCGGCCTCCTCGATGAACCTGCGCAACAGCGGCAGATGCCGCCTTTCGGCGAGACAGACGGCATATTCGTCGATCAGTTCGCGGGCGTCGTCCAGAGGAATGAAGGAAAGGCGCGCATCATGGCCGAATTCCAGATCGGCCACCACACCGCATCCCACGCCGTTGGCGATGGCTTCCCGAACGCCTTCTCTGGACGAGATTTCGATCACTGGCTGGATGGTTATGCCGTGATCGGCAAGGTTCTTCTCGAAAATTTCACGCGTGCGCGAGCCGCGCTCCCGCATAACGAAGGACAGCCCCTCCAGTTCGGCCATCAAAACGTTCTGACGCGCAGCCAGTGGATGCGAGACGGGCACGCATAGCCCAAGTCGCATGCTGAGGAACTTGACGCCGTAAAGGCGGGGGTCATCGGGCGCGCGGGCGGTGATGGCGACATCGGCCCGGTAGTCGATGATCTGCTCCACCACCCGCGCCGAATTGTCGACCGAAAGGGAAAAGGTCAGCTGCGGCCGTTCTGCCTTCAACCGCGAAAGAATGGGAAGCGGCAGGATGGGGCCATCGGCTGCGACGCGCAGATGCCCGCCCGCGGCGCTCTTGCCGCCGCGCAGGAAGGCCTTGGCCTCGTTTTCCGCCTGGAACAGGCGGGCGGTGATCTCGAACAGGCGTTCTCCCTGCGGGCTGAGGCTCACCCCTCGGGGTTTTCTTTCCAGAAGGTTCACGCCGCTGATCGCTTCCAGTTCCCGCACATGGGCCGAAAGCGTGGACTGGCTTATCGCCATGTCCCGTGCGGCCTGGGAAAAACCGCCCGATTGCGCGACGATATGAAAGGCCTTCAGCTGCTTGGTCGACATGGGGTCCTGTTCTGCCGCCGGCCGACACGACTGGCGCCGGTGCAGGAGGATTATCGGCGAAAACGCTGACAACTCCATGACGCCCGCCGGATGACTTCATTAACCTCGCGGCGAAACCGATGGCAGGCATGGGAAATCGCTATGGCGCATTTACGATTTGTTAGGAATTCGTCATCGGCGCGTTAGTCCCGGCCTCTAATCGTCCCGGCATGGCCAAAGGGCCAACCCGTTTCACGCAAAAAGGCCAAAGAGATGACGACCTCCCAGAATTCGATCGCCAATCCCATTGAATCCTCTTCCGACTGGCTGCTGACCATTCCGGCTCTTGCACAACAGCAGGGCATTCTTGTTTCGCCCGGTGGTGCCGGCATGGCGACCTCCTACAGCCTTGTTTATGATGTTTATTTTCCCGCAAGTGGCTCAAGCGGCTGGATGCCGTTCCTGCAGACAGACTTCAACAACGGCAATGACGGCGATATTTTCGGCAAGGTGGGTGTCGGAAGCTACGGTGTCGGCATCAGCGGCGGTTATCACGGTTCGGCAAAGCTGGATGCCTGGAACCGTATCGGCCTGACCATTGAAACGGACGCGGCAGGCGCCGTTTCCATGAAGAAATATGTCAACGGCGAATTCGTCGCCGACCAGAAGATCAACGGCGGCGCCAGCCGTTTTGCGATCGATCTGTCCAAGGGTTTCCTGATCTTCTCTGACGAAGACGGCGAAACGTCGCCGGGTTATCTCAGCAATTTCCTCTTCCTCAAGGCGGTGCTTACGAAGGATGAAATGTCCTATCTCGGAGCGGCGAAAGCTGCCGGCATCCTGCCGGATGCCATGAAGTCAACGGCTGAACAAACCGTCGTTCTGGAAAGCCGTTTTTCCGGTGGGTCGGCCGCGCCGGTTATGGGGACAGGCACGATCACCGGCAAAGGTGTCCCGCTTGAATTCACGACGCCTGCCCAGGCGAATATCCCGGGCATTGGCGAACAGCCCGCCGTTGATCCGGCAAGCGTCATCAGAACCGCGCTCATCAAGGACATGATGGTGACGCCCGATGCCGCGAACGTGACGATCGACCTTTCGCAGCACTTCTCCGGCGAAGACCTCGAATTTACCGTCCAGAACAGCAGAAACGAGACCGTGAAGGCCGTGCTGACGGACGGTAACAAGCTGACGCTCGATTTTGCCGCCCTTGGCCATTCCGATATCCGCGTCACGGCCACCGACAGCGCCGGAAAGAGCGCGACGGACGATTTCCGCGTGCGTGTGGCCGGTCCGAACGCCTACACCATCGCCGTGGTGCCGGACACACAGGACTATGTGTTCCCCGGCATGGGGCAGGCCACGCTGAATGGCATGTTCGACTGGCTTGCCGAGAATTCGAAATCCATGAACATCCGTTTCGTCACCCATGTCGGAGACGTCACGCAGGACAATACGCCGGACGAATGGGCGATCGCCAAGGAAGCCATCACCAGGCTGAATGGCAAGGTGCCTTACGCCATGGTGCCGGGCAACCATGATCAGGGCGGTGGCTCCAGAGACTATTCGTCCTTGCAGTCCACCTATTTCTCTCCGGAATACATGCGTGAACACTCCACGCTGGGCGGTGTCTACGATCAGGAAACGGGCGATTCCAAAAATGCCTGGTATCGTTTCACCGGTGCGGACGGCACGGAATGGATTGCTCTTTCGCTGGAATTCGGTGCCCGCGATGATGTGTTGCGCTGGGCGGGCGAGGTGCTGGCGGCAAATCAGGACCACCGCGCGATCATCACCACGCACAGCTACACCAACATGGGAACGCGTGCCGACAATTATTCCGGTCCGGTCTTCGCTGAAGGCACGGGCAAGGATTACGGGATCGGCAACAGCGCGCAAAACGCCAATGATGGCGAAGACATGTGGCAGAAGCTCGTCTCCAAGCATCCGAATGTCAGCTTCGTCTTTTCCGGCCATGTTTTCGGCGACGGTGCGGAAACCATCGTCAGCTATAACGACGCCGGCTTGCCGGTCTTCCAGATGCTCGTCAATTACCAGAACGGTGTGTCGACGGAAGTGACCGGCAACGGCGACGCGGGACGGGGCGGCAATGGTGGCAACGGCGCCATCCGTCTCCTCATCATCGACCCCGACAACAAGACGGTGCAGACGGAGACCTATCTTTCGGCCCGCGACGAATATCTGGTGGGCGCGCGCGGTGATGCGGAACCCTCGCGCGACGGCAAGGGCAGCACCACGGGCGCCAACGCCTCCCAGATTCAGCCGGTTGTTTTCGGACGGGAAACGATCGATGGCGGCGATACCGGCATCATCACCGCACCGCAGTTCAATCCTTCCAACGGATTGAAGGTCACCCCCGGTTTTTCGCCTGCCGGTGGCGGCGATACATTCGAAAACTATACGCTGGTCTACGATGTGAAGCTGCCCGGCACGCCCGGCCGCCTTGCTTCCATATTCCAGAGCGACCTCAACAACATCACCGATGGCGACCTCTGGCTGAACTATCGTGACGGTTACGCGCTGATCGGTACCGATGGCCGCGATGACGGCCGGCTGCCGCTCGATCAGTGGACGCGTATCGTCATAACGCTGGAGCGCAGCGGCGCCGGTTATACGATGAAGAAATATGCCGATGGCGCTCTCCAGGGAACGCAGACCGTGCAGGGGGTCTACAACATCGGCAAGGCCGGTTTCCTGATCTTTGCCGATGACAGCACGGAAACGCCGGAATTCTCGCTCTCATCCTTCGCATTCCTCGAAAAGACGCTGAGCGAAGCGGAAGTCGCGGGGCTTGGTTCCGTTACCTCGACCGGACCTTACCAGACTGCGCTGCCGGGCGTGAACATGGTGCAGTTCGATTTCACTGACGGCACGTTCAGGCCCTCCCTCGGCAACGGTTCCCTGTCGCAGACCATCGGTAGCGGTGACAACCGCCTGCAATTGACCGGCGCGTTCCGTGAGCATCAGGAAACGATCAGCAATGTCGATCTCGGCACGCCTGTTGTTCAGTTCGTGGCGAAAGCCGGAAATGACCGTACGGTGAAAGCGGATGCAAGCGGCAAGGCGAAAGTGGATCTCGACGCCGGCCAGAGCGTGGACAAGCTCGGTCAGGTCGTGGTGACGCAATGGCTGAACGAGGATGGCGAGGTGATTGCCAAGGGCCGCGAGACCTCGGTGGATCTCGACGCCGGCGTTCATCGCCTCACACTTCGTCTTGTCGATGCGCGCGGAGTGGAGAGCGTCGATCAGGTGAAGATCGCAATTACCGACCGGAATACGCTGCTTCACGAGACCTTCGATGACGGCAATGCGGATGGCTGGTCAGCGCCCGGCGCCCGCTGGCAGGTCGCCGGTTCCGTCGCCTCACGCAATGACAACAGCCGGACGGCGGCGGCCCCCGAGGGTGCTCTGCGCGCTTATGATGGGGCGTCGGGCATCATGCGCTGGACGGGTGATGGCAGTGCTGCCTGGTCGAACTATACCGTTTCGGCCACGCTGCTAGCCGAGGACCAGCATGGTCTCGGGCTCGTCGCCTATTATCGGGATGAAAAGAACCACTACCGTCTGTCCTTCGATATTGCCGCGAATGAGCGCCAGCTGGTGAAAGTGCGCGACGGCGTTGAAACGGTGCTGGCCCGTGAAGTTGCGACCACGCCGTTCGATCGGGATTTCACGGTCGAATTCGCCGTTACCGGCAACCGGCTTTTCGCCACGCTCGATGGCAGGGCGCTGTTTGGCGGTGCGGTGACGGATGCGGCGAGCCCGCTTGCGGGCGGCACCGTCGGGGTCTGGTCCGAAGGACAGCGTCAGGTGTTTTTCGATGATATCATGGTGCGCAAAGGCGCGTTCCATGCGGATGCGGGTCGTTCCCTGCGGGTGATCGATGTCGATGGCGACGGTCGCGTCGAGGTCGAGCTTTCCGCCCTTGAGAGTTTTGGCAGCTCTTCTTCGTCCGGCTTTGTCTGGAGCGAGGAAGGCACCCGGCTCGCCAGCGGCGCTCAGGCCAGGGTTCAGCTCGAGGCCGGGACACATCTCGTTCGCCTCGATATGGCCGATGGCGCCCAGCGGTCGAGCGATACGGTGACGATCGAGGTCGTTGCGGCAAATGATGTGCTGATGCAGGAGGATTTCTCCGACGGCATCGCGCAGAACTTCCGCTTCGTCGATGAGGGCGAGCTTGGCGCGGCTGCGGCCTGGGCCGTCGCGAATGGCGGACTTGCACAGACAGCCAACCGCTACAGCCGCGAACTCGGCGGTACGGGTCTGACTGCGCCGACCTCGCAATGGAGCCTCAACTGGAGCCCGCTCGGCGACGGCATCTATGCGCTTCGCAAGGGAACCTACGCGCTTTACGAGGCTCCCGGCTCGGACGAATGGATGGATAACAGCGTCGAAACGCGTTTCACCTCGGCCTCGCGCGGCGCGGTGGGGTTGCTGCTGCACTATCAAGACGAAAACAACTACATCAAGTTTGAACTCGACAACACGACCGGCTTCCCGCAGCTCTTCAGCCTCACGGACGGTATCGAGCAGACACTCTGGCAGGGGCCGATCCGCTACGATGCCGCCGGTTCCAACCTGCTGCGCGCCGACATTGAAGGCGGCAGGCTTCAGGTCTGGCTGAACGGCACGGCCCTGTTCTCGAAGCCCATCGCAGTTCATGGCGCGGAAAAGGGCACCTTTGGCCTTTATAACTGGCGTGCCGGTGAAGGGGTCAGCTACGACGATGTGCGTGTGGTGCGACTGGATGCTGCGAAGCAGGGCCAGACGCTCGAAGGCGGTGCCGGCAACGATGTCCTGCAGGCGGCAACTGCCGATGTGACAATCCTCGGCCATGACGGCAACGATACGCTCCTCGGCTCTACGGGCGATGATCGTCTCGACGGCGGCAATGGCGATGACGGGCTGATCGGTGGAGCGGGCCGCGATGCGCTCTCCGGCGGTGCCGGCAATGACAAGCTCTGGGGCGATGCCGGCGACGACCTGATTTCAGGTGGCGTGGGCGACGATTTCATCGAAGGCGGCCGTGGCGACGACCTGCTGATCGGCGGGGAAGGGTCGGACCTCTATCGTTACGGGCGCGGCGACGGTTCCGATGTCATCATCGAGCCTGCTGCTCCATCGAGCGCGACGGACATCCTGTACCTCCACGATATCGCCAGAAACGAGGCCGTTCTGCGCAAATATGGTCAATCCGTCGAGATTGAACTGTCGGGCGGCGAAAAACTGTCGCTGCGCAACCAGCTGGCGGATGGCGGTATTGAAATGCTGCGTTTCGCCGATGGCACCAATCTCAGCCGCGGGGCCATCGCCAAGGGGCTCGTGAACCGCGGCCCGGTCGCTGTGGCCGACACACTTGCGGCGATCAATGAGGATGCGGCATCCTTCCTCATTCCCTTCAGCGCCCTGCTTGCAAATGACATGGACGCCGATCTGGACGTATTGACGGTGACCAGCGTTTTCCGTGCCGTTGGCGGAACGGCGGTCCTGGAAGAAACGGGCATCCGCTTTACCGCGGCTGCCAATTTCAACGGCAAGGCATCCTTCAGCTACAAGATCGCCGACGGTCGCGGCGGTTCCAGCGAAGCGGCCGCCGCCTTCACCGTCAAGCCGGTCAATGATGCGCCGGTCGCCGCCTCCATCGCCGTAAAGACCGATGAGGATGTCGCCCTTAAAGGCAGGGTCGCGGCCTCCGACATCGATGGTGACGCGCTTTCCTATGCCATCAAGGCGGATGCCGGTGCCTCGAAGGGCAACGCCAAAGTCGATGCCGCAACGGGTGAGTGGGTCTATACGCCGAACGCAGATGTCAACGGAACCGACAGCTTCACGGTTGTCGTTTCGGATGGCAGGGGCGGCAGCGTCGAGAGCCTGGTGACTGTGACGATCGCTCCCGTCAACGATGCGCCTGTTGCCGTTGCGGACCGGATTGCGCTGGCGGAAAGGGATAGAACGTCCTTCGATCTCGTTGCCAATGACACGGATGTGGAAGGCGACCGTCTTGCACTCGTCAGCGTCGCCGTGACGGCTGTTGCTGGCCTTGCCATAACCAGTCAGCAGGCGGCTGCCGCCTTCTCAGTGGTGGATGGCAAGCTGGTTGTCGATCCTTCCTCCGCCTTTGCGGCGCTGGAGGACGGGCAGCAGGCGACGGTGACGCTCGACTACACGGTTCGTGATGCGAATGGCGGCGAAGCCAAGGGCACCACCACCGTCACCGTGGACGGTTATACCGAATACAACATCGTTGAAGGCGGTAGTGGCGACGACATGCTGATCGGGACCAGCCGCAAGGACATGTTCGAAGCCGGCGAGGGTGATGACACCGTCGTTGCCGGCGAAGGCGACGACATGGTGGATGCCGGAGCCGGCAGCGACCGCGTTCTGGCCGGAGACGGCAAAGATGTGGTCGACGGCGGTGCCGGCAATGACGTGCTGACGGGCGGATCGGGCAACGATGTCCTGAGCGGCGGAGCCGGAAACGACACGCTGAATGGCGGCGCAGGTGATGACACGCTGAGCGGTGGCACAGGCAATGACACCCTGACCGGCGGCAGCGGTGCTGACACCTTCGTCTTTGCCGCGGGCGATGGTCGCGACGTCGTGACCGATTTCGAGGCCGGTGCCGAGGGCAAGGATGTCGTTCAGCTTTCGAAGGATGTCTTCGCCGACTATCAGGCGCTTATTTCCTCCGGCGCCTTCACCAATGGCGAGAATGGCGCCGAGATTGCCTTCAACGACGGTTCTTCCATCACCTTCGTTGATGTCAAGACGGAACAGTTCGTCATCGACGACTTCCGCTTCGCCTGAACCGTGAAAGGCGCATCCGGCCGGATGCGCCTTTTTCCCGCGCGGGCGGCTGTCAACGGCACGTTACCGTCTGCCGCTATCGCCGCCGCGACCTCAACGGATAGTAAAAATGCGTTTTCACACTGCCAATAATAATGCTCGTCAGATCAAGGGTGTGTTTGCCGGCTGCGCCGGCGCTTTCATCGGCATCGGCCTGATGAGTGCTCTGGTCAATATTCTTTATCTCACTGGCTCGCTGTTCATGATGGAGGTCTATGACCGGGTGCTGCCGAGCCGCAGCCTGCCGACACTTGTGGCCCTGTTTGCCATCGTCGTGGTGCTTTATGCATTTCAGGGCCTGTTCGATGCCCTGCGCGGCCGTCTGCTGGTGCGGCTTTCCGATCGCCTCGATCAGGCGCTTTCTTCCAGGATCTACGATGCGGTGATCGGCCTTCAGCTGCGCCTGCCCGTCAGCGGCCGTCAGGCACAGCCGCTTCGCGATCTCGATACGATCCGCTCCTTCCTGTCGGGAAGCGGGCCGATCGCGCTGTTCGATCTGCCCTGGCTGCCCTTTTACATCGCTATTTGTTTCGCGTTCCATTTCTGGCTTGGCGTCACCGCGCTGGCCGGCGCCTTCATTCTCACCGTCATCACGCTGATGACGGAACTTGTGTCGCGGCATCCGGTGGAGGCGGCGGCGGGTCATTCCGCCAAACGTAATCGATTGGCTGAAACCAGCCGCCGCAATGCCGATATTATCTCCGTCATGGGAATGGCGTCGCCGCTGCGCGCCCGCTGGCAGGCGGATAACCGCGCCTATGTGCGCGAGCAGAGATCGGCAAGCGACATCGCTTCCGGTTTCGGCGTGGCCAGCAAGGTGCTGCGTATGCTGCTGCAATCCGGCATTCTGGCGGTCGGAGCCTGGCTTGTCATCAATGAGCAGGCAACGCCGGGCATCATCATTGCCGGTTCCATCCTGTCGGCAAGGGCGCTCGCCCCGGTCGACCTCGCCATTGCCAACTGGAAGGGCTTCATCGCCGCGCGGCAAAGCCGCCGTCGCCTTGAAAAAACACTGGCGCTGTTGCCGGACGGAGCCGCGCGTATGGATTTGCCCGCGCCGCACGCCCTTCTGTCGGTTGAGCGGGTGGGCGCCATACCGCCCGAAGCGGCTGAGCCGGTCCTGCAGGAAATCGCCTTCACGCTCGCGGCCGGCAGTGCCCTCGGTGTGATCGGGGCGAGCGGCTCCGGCAAGAGTTCGCTGGCACGGCTTCTCGTCGGCCTCTGGCGGCCGCTCAAGGGTTCCATTCGACTGGACGGTGCGACGCTCGACCAATGGCCGGCCGAGGCGCTTGCCCGCCATATCGGCTATATGCCGCAATCGGTCGAACTGCTGGATGGCACGATTGCCGAGAATATCGCCTCCTTCGATCCGCAAGCGCGTTCTGAAGGGATCATCGCGGCGGCGCGTGCGGCCCGCATTCACGATCTGGTCGTCAGCCTGCCGGACGGTTACTCCACCGAGGTCGGCGAAACCGGGCGGCAATTGTCGGCGGGACAGAAGCAGCGGATCGCCCTTGCCAGAGCGCTCTATGGCGACCCGTTTCTGGTCGTGCTCGACGAGCCGAATTCCAATCTCGATTCAGAAGGCGAGGATGCGCTGACGGCCGCCATTCTCGGCATTCGCGAACGCGGCGGCGTGGCTGTCATCATCGCCCATCGTCCAAGCGCTCTTCTGGCGGTGGACAAGGTGCTGATGCTTGCCGATGGCCGCCAGCAGGCTTTTGGCCCCAAGGAGGAGGTGCTGGCCAAGGTGCTGCGCCCGGTTGGCGGCGCGGCAGGCGCCCTCAAGATCGTGCAGGCTGCGGAAACAGGAAAGGCATGACGATGGATGAATGGCAGATACTCAAACGCTCGATCCGCAATCACCTTGTTGTCGGAGGTCTCGGGTTCCTGACACTCGTGGGCCTGTTCGGCGGTTGGGCGGTTGGCACCGAGATTGTCGGCGCAGTGATCGCTCAGGGATCGCTGGTGGTGGAAACCAGCCTCAAGAAAGTCCAGCATCCGGCAGGTGGCGTCGTCAGTGAGTTGATGGTGCGTGATGGCGACCGGGTGAAGGCTGGCGACGTGGTCATGCGTATCGATGCGACAATGACGAGAGCCAATCTGGCCATCGTCGTCAAAAGCCTCGATCAATTCACAGCTCGCAAGGCACGGCTTGAAAGCGAGCGGGACCGGGCCGCCAGCGTGGCTTTTCCGCAGGCGCTGCTTGGCCGGGCTGATGACGCCGAGATCGCCGCGATGATGAACGCGGAACAGCATCTTTATGAGACCCGCAAGGCCGTCCGCGAAAGCAAAAAAAGCCAGCTTGAACAACGCGTGCGGCAGCTTCGCGATGAGATAACCGGCATGGAGGCCGAGCGGGCGGCGAATTTTCGCGAGCAGGAAATGGTCGGCAAGGAGTTGAGCCGTTTTCGTTCCCTGCATGAAAGGGGCCTGATGGAGAGAAGCCGGCTCAGCACACTGGAGCGTCAGGCGACGGATATCGAAGGGGACATCGGCCGGCTGATGGCGGGCATTGCCGGTGTCGAGGCAAAGATCAGCGAAACGGCACTGCAAATCCTTCAGATCGATGAGCAATGGTCGGAAGAGGTCGGTTCCGATCTGCGTGAGATGGACGCCCGGATTGGTGAATATGTCGAGCGTCGCGTGGCGGCCGAAGACCAGCTGAAGCGTGTCGATATTCTCGCACCGCAGGATGGCGTGGTGCATCAGCTGTCGGTTCACACTGTCGGCGGTGTCGTGGCGCCCGGCGAACCGATCATGATGATTGTGCCGGAGGTCGACAAACTCGTGGTCGAGGCCAAGGTTGCGCCACAGGATATCGATCAGATTTATTACGGCCAGCCGACGAACCTGCGCTTCTCCGCCTTCAACCAGAAGACCACGCCGGAAATTATCGGAACGGTGGAACGTATTTCGGCGGACGTGACGGTGGATCAGCGAACCGGTGCCAGCCATTATCTGGTGCGCGTCGCCACATCCCCGGAGCAGATAAAGCGGCTGGGTGAGTTCAGCCTGATGCCGGGCATGCCGGTGGAAGCCTTTATCACCACCGGAGAGAGAAGCGTTTTGTCCTATTTTCTCAAACCCTTGCTTGATCAGGCCAACCGCACCTTCCGCGAGGTATGAGAGGCCGCGGCGCCGAACCAGAAATGGAGACCGCCTGTAAAGGCCGCGTGTCCTTTGCATATGCGGTGCCGAATCGCCGACGAAGCCCCGGTAAAGCCGGGGCTTCAGGCTGATCCGTAATATCCGCATGCACCTCCGTCACCGCAAACCGGGGACGGCGGCAGCGTGGTCAAGTCTTCGGTTGCAGGAGAAAATCGTCTCGTGGCGCAGGCGCGTCACAGCTGGGGCCGGTTGGAGGCCGGGACGACGACCGGACTGTTCGGACTTTGTCATCAATTTCACGCCGTGTGCCCATCAGGCACACGGCGTCTTTAATTGCGGAACCGGATCGCGATCTTATCGCAGTCCGGTTCCGTT
The DNA here is from genome assembly GCF_003208455.1 of Rhizobium sp. UGM030330-04. Taxonomy (NCBI): domain Bacteria; kingdom Pseudomonadati; phylum Pseudomonadota; class Alphaproteobacteria; order Hyphomicrobiales; family Rhizobiaceae; genus Rhizobium; species Rhizobium sp. UGM030330-04. Next base: position 65,457 of record NZ_QKML01000008.1, on the reverse strand, counting down.
CATGCTGAAAGGTCAACCGATCTGGGCGTTGTCGTCACGCTTGATGGCGATGAGGGCCGAGCGTGGCAGCTTGCCTTCGCCATCCGGGAAGGGGGCGTCGGGGTGCTGGATGCCAACGAAGTGGGTGCGCTTGTCGCCGGACCAGGTCTGGCCGGTGACTTCGGAACCCTTCGGTGCGGTCAGGAAGCGTTCGATACGGCCGGTGGCCGGGTCGCCCGCCAGCATCTGATTGTTGCCCTGACCGGCGAAGTTGCCTTCGTTGCTGTCCTCACCGTCGGTCTGAATCCAGAGCAGGCCGGTGGAATCGAACATCATGCCGTCAGGCGAGTTGAACATGTTGCCTTCGTTGATGTTCGAGGAGCCGGCGAACGCGTCCTTGTGAACGGCGGGGTTGCCGGCCATGCAGAACAGGTCCCACTTGAACTTGCCGTCGGCATGGTCGTCATTTTCCGGATACCAGCGCACGATCTGGCCGTATTCGTTCTTCTCGCGCGGGTTGGCGGCATTGATGGCCATGGCGTCGCCGCCGGCGTTGGAACGCAGCTTGCCGTCCTTCATTTCGCCACGGCGGCTGTTGTTGGTCAGCGCGCAATAGGCTTCGATGGCGACCGGGTTGATGGCGACCCATTCCGGGCGGTCCATCGTCGTCGCGCCCACCTTGGAGGCGGCCTGACGGGTGAAGACGCAGATTTCGTCGATCTTCATGCCAGTGCTTTCAGGCGTCAGAGCCACCCACTCGCCGGCGCCGTCATCGGCGAACTTGGCGACATAAAGCGTGCCTTCGTCGAGCAGCCTGGAGGTGTCGCCGCCCGGCACGTAAATGCCGTTGGAGACGAATTTATAGAGGAATTCTCCACGCTCGTCGTCACCCATGTAAACGACGACACGGCCGTCGCGGGCAATCACCACGGCGGCGTTTTCGTGCTTGATGCGACCGAGCGCGGTGCGCTTGATCGGAGTGGAGGAGGCGTCCGAAGGATCGATCTCGACCACGTAGCCGGCGCGGCGCGGCTCGTTCGGGTTCTTGGCAACGTCGAAACGCTCGTCGAATTTTTCATAGGCGTAGCGGGTTTCGGCCACGATGCCATAACGCTTGTAGTCATCAGGCAGCTTGAAGGCGGCATCAGTGGTGCCGAAATAGCCGTTGAAGTTCTCTTCACAGGTGAGGTAGGTGCCCCAGGGCGTGCGGCCGGCGCCGCAATTGTTGAATGTGCCGAGACAGTCGATACCGTCAGGATCGGCGGCGGTCTTGACGAGTTCGGAGCCGGCGGCCGGGCCGGAGAGCTTCATCGGCGTATTGTGGTGGATACGGCGGTTGAACGGGCTGTCGAGAACGATTTCCCAGCCTTCGTTGCCTTCCGCGACTTCCATGACGGTGACGCCCTGCATGTTCTGCAGGATCTTCACGTCGTCGGCCGTCTTCGGGTTGCCCTTGTCAGTGTGCGGCAGGTTGATTTCAGGGTTCACATATTCATGGTTGACGGCGATCAACTGATGGGCGCCGACCATGAAGAGTTCCATGCCGTCGGTGTTTTCGCCGAAGACCTTGTCGGAATTCTCAACGCTGACGCCCTTGGCGGGGTCGAGATCGGGAACGTTGGAAAACAGCGGCTGGCCCCATTTGGCGACCGGCTTCCAGCTGTAGCCTTCCGGCACGTGGATGGTGTGGTCGGTTGCGGCGGCCACCGGCTTGAAGGGGAAACGGCCGGCGCCGGCTTCCTGCGCTTGCGCCGAAGTGCTGCTCATCAGGTTGCCGAGCGTGCCCATGGCGGCCGCAGCCGAACCGAAGGCAAGCACGCCGCCGAGAAAGCCACGGCGGGAAATCGCGCGTTCGACCACGCGGTCGAAATCGGTTTCGGCCGGCGGCGGGTTTTGCAGTTCATCCCATTCGTCCCAGGACAGCTTGCTCGTATCGATGTCGGTCATGTCGTATCTCCACCGTTGCATGTTTGGAATCATTCCAACAGGCTGCGTAGCGTCCCAGTGTTTCACACGGATGACGGGAAGGAGTGCTTTAAACATGAGATTCTAGCGGCAGATTTTACCGTTTTTCCCTCAATGCGGGAGAAGGATACGGGTGAGCAGGAAACCTTCGAAGTGGCCGAAGCGGAAGGCAATCTCCCTGCCGGCACACCATTCGCCGCCTATGTCGGCCGTCAGCCGCAGCGATGCCGAGCCGCCGGCATTAAAGCCGGACAATTCGGCTGCCTCGAAAAAGAAAAGCCGTTTGACCGTTGGATAAAGTGCCTTGAACAGGCTTTCCTTGGCCGAAAAAATCAGCCCGGTCATGAAGGGATCGATATCGTTGCCGAGGTTGTGGCGCTCATTCGCCGTCAGTGCCTGCAAAGCGATATCGCGGGCTTCCTCTTCGCTCAAAAGCTTCTCGATATCGATGCCGATGCCACAGAACCTGCTGCCGGGGCCGGCCAGCGCAATTGCCCGGTCACCGCTGTGGGAAATCGCGCCGACCACGCCTTCAGGCCAGGTCGGCGCGCGATCGTCTCCCATTCCGGGAAATATCGCCTGCCCGGTAAGACGGCGTATGGCTTCCGCAGCACATCTGCGTCCCGCCAGAAACTCCGCCTTACGTCTCGGCACCGCCCGCTGGAGCTGCGCCGGCAGGGCAGGGGCCATGCCGGTGCCGGTTTCGTCGTTCGGGCTATACCGAAGGGTGAGGCAATGGCAATCGTCGCTGTCGTCCGGCCAGGGCCAAACGGCCTCCGGTGAAACACCGGAAGCGATTTCGCGATGAAATGCCAGCTCGGTCGCCATATGCTTTTCCCATTTCGCCGACCGGGTCAGGCCGCGAGCGTCGCGCCGCCGTCCACCACGATCTGCTGCATCGTCACATGGCCGGCCTGATCGGAAGCGAGGAACAGCACCGTATCGGCTATATCGTCCGGTCTCGCAATCTTGCCAAGCGGAATGCCGAGCTTGAACTGCTCCGGCAGGCCGGCGACGAGCCGTTCCTTGCCGGTGGGATCGTTCAGCATGCCGGCCAGCATGGGCGTATCGGTGGAGCCGGGTGAGACCACGTTGCAGCGCACGCCATAGGGCGCAAGCTCAAGGGCGGCGCAATGGCTGAGGCTGACCAGCGCCGCCTTGGAAGCGCAATAGGCCATCATGCCGATGCGCGGCACCACGGCGGCATTGGAGCCGACATTGACGATCGCGCCGCGCCGCTGCCGTTTAAAGATACCACTCCATTGCCGCAGCAGATGGAACGGGCCTGCGGCATTGACATCCATGCAGGCTTTCCAGTCTTCCGGCGTCAGGCTTTCGCTGTCACCAAGCCGCAAAATGCCTGCGGCGTTGACGAGGATGTCAAGACCGCCCCAGTCGCTTTCGATCGCGTTGCACACCCGCTCCACCGCGTCCGCGTCGGTGATATCGAGGGCAATCTGGCGGAAGGGAGCCTCCGCTGTGCCGGCCAGAAGGTCGAGGCCGATGACCTCGGCCCCTTCCTCGATGAAACGTTCCGCGATGCGGCGGCCAATGCCCTGGGCCGCGCCCGTCACCAGCACACGCCGCCCGGTAAATCTCTGTTGCGTCATCTTGTCCGTCCGTTCAGGCCGCGAGCCGCTTTTCGTCGATCAGTGTCCACCAGGCGGAAAGTGTGGGCACACGCGCAAGCTCGTCGAAGCCGACGGTGACGCCGCGTTCCTTCAGTTCGCCGGCGAGTTTCATGACCTGCAGGGAATCCAGCCCGTAGAAGATCAGGTTCTCGTCGGGGTCGATATCGCTTTCGTCTTCCACAAGCTGCAGGACACGGGCTTTCAGCCATTCGCGGGTGTCGGCAGTCTCTCCCGCGCCGACAAGGCTTGCGGTGTCGATAACCACGCCGCAGCGCGTCGCCACATATTGCAGCGCCATGCGATGTTCGGCTTCCGAAAAATCGGCAACCCCGTCGCCGATCATGAAGGGCTGGATATCCTTCATGAAAGCTTCCACCGCCGTCATCATGCAGCCGATATGGGCGTAAACGCCGCCGACGATGATCTGGTCGCGGCCCCAGCCCTTCATGCGTTCGGCAAGATCGGACCGCTGGAAGGCGCTGTAGCGCCATTTGGTCAGCACCACGTCATCAGGTGTCGGGGCGAGCTTATCCACCACCTTCTGCAGTTCCGGGTCGACGACGGTGAGGCCCGGTCCCCACATGTCGTTCAGGAGCGCCCGGTCGCCCGGCGGCTGGTCATGCGGCTGGGCGGTATAGATAACGGGGACGCCGTTCTGAACGGCCCATGCCTTCACCTTCGCGAGATTGTCGATGAGGGTCGTCATCAGCTTGCCGTCGGCTTCGTAGAACCGCAGGAAATAACGCTGCATGTCGTGGATGAGGAGCACGGCGCGTTTCGCGTCGGGCTGCCACTTTGTCTTGTTGGCCGGAAAGCTGGTAGCGACCGGCATCGGATAGTCGGAAATGCTGGGGATCGTCATGATGACCTCGGTGGTTTGCTGCGCCAGAGGGCGCTTGATCTCGGATTTCGGGACGCCCTTTCGAGCGTCCCCTTTCGCTCTGTGCTGTGCGTCAGGCGCTGATGGCGACGGGTGTTACCAGCAGGTCGCGCAGGCGCTTTTTGTCGATCTTGCCGACGGCGGTGAGCGGCATGGCATCGATGAAGCGCACACGATCCGGCAGCTTGTAATCCGCGACGCCGAGACCGGCGAGATGCTGGCGGATGGCGGGCGCCTTGAGTGCGGGATTGCGGGAAACGACGAAGACGCAGCTCTTTTCCCCGAGCAGCTCGTCCTGCATCGCCACCAGCGCGGCATGCGTGATATCGGGGTGCCGCAGGATCAGGTTCTCCACCTCCTCCGACGCCACTTTTTCACCGCCGCGATTGATCTGGTCCTTCACCCGGCCAACGACCCGGAGATAACCTTCGGGCGTGCGCTGCACGACGTCGCCGGAATAATAAAAGCCCTGTTTGTCGAAGACCCGGGCGCTGTGTTCGGGCGCGCGGTAATAGCCCCGGAACGTATAGGGGCCACGGGTCGCAAGCATGCCGGCTTCGCCCTCGGGCACATCGTTGCCATCCTCGTCGACAATGCGGATTTCGTCATCCGGGCTGATCGGCCGCCCTTGCGTGGTGAAGACGAGATGGTCGGGGTCACCGGCGCGGGTATAGTTCACCAGCCCTTCCGCCATGCCGAACACCTGCTGCAGGTCGCAGCCCAGCACTTCCGGCACCTGGCGGGCCAGGGCTTCGGCGAAGCTGGCGCCACCGACCTGCAGGAGCTTGAGCGACTTCAGCCGGTCGCGGTGGGCGGGCGCGGCCTGCAGCCACAGCGCCACGGCCGGTGGTACCAGCGGCACGATGTCGACGCCGTGTTTCTCGATGAGGTCGAAGCAGGCGAGCGGCTCCGGATTGGCGGCCATGACCACGGCACCGCCGGCGTGGAACACGCCCAGCGCCCCGGGTGAACTCATCGGGTAATTATGCGCCACCGGAATGGCGCAGAGGAAACGTGTGCGTGGCGAGAGTTCGCAAATCTCCGCGCTGGCCCGGGCGCTATAGTCATAGTCGTTATGCGTCCGGGGGATCAGTTTCGGTGTGCCGGTGCTGCCGCCGGAAAGCTGGAACAGCGCCACCTCGTCTGCTGCCGAAGGGGCGTAAGCCGGCGGATTTTCGGCAGGTGTTGTCAGCCGCCGTTCGAGGCTGCGCCGCTGATCCTTGTCTCCCAGCAGCAGGGTAACGGCGAGCCGGGGAGAGGCGGTCTTCAACTCCTCCAGAAACGCGTCGTCGGCGAAAAGTTCGTGGCTGCGAGAGGCAATCACCAGTTTCGGCGCGATCTGCTCCGCATAGGAGGTCATTTCCAGCCGGCGATGGCTGAAAAGCGCGTTGATGGGTGCCGCGCCGATTTTGATCAGCGCGAAAAAGACGAGGTAGAACTCGGCGATGTTGGGCAATTGCACCAGCGCCGTGTCGCCCGTGCCGACGCCTGCGGCGGAGAGGTGGCCGGCGAGATTGGAGGATTGCCGGTCAAGATCGGCATAGGTGAAGCGGCGGTCGCCGCAGATCAGCGCCGTCGCATCCGGCTGGCGCTGTACCTGTTGGGCAAGCATGTGGCTCAACGGCCTGTCGATCCAATAGCCGCGTTCGCGGTATCGGCGCGCCAGATCGTCGGGCCAGCGTTCAAATTCGATTGTCATGGTGTGTCCCCGGGAAATTCGGTCGGGCTCAGGCGGAAACGCCGCAGGCGTTCAGCATGGTCTTGAGTTTGGTCTGCACTTCGGCCCATTCGGATTCGGGCTCCGAAGCCTCAACGATGCCGGCGCCCGCGAAAAGCCGCACGGTCTGGCGCTGCACGGTGCCGCAACGGATCGTCACCACCCATTCGCCATTGCCCTGCGCATCCGTCCAGCCCACCATGCCGGTGAACAGGCCGCGCTCGAAAGGCTCGACGAAACGGATGAGGCGATGGGCGCGCTCGGTCGGGAAACCGCAAACCGCCGGTGTCGGGTGCAGCAGGCACGCCAGTTGCAGCGCATTGGTCTCGGGATCGGCGAGGCGGCCTTCGATGCGTGTCGAAAGATGCCAGAGCGCGGCCGTGTTGATGAGGGAGGGTTTTTCCGGAACGTCGAGTTCCGCGCAGCACGGCGAAAGCAGCGAACGGATATCCTCGATGACCAGACTATGCTCGTAATGGTCTTTCTCCGAGGCCGAAAGCCGTTCGGCATTGGCCTTGTCCGCCGCCGGGTCGGTCATGCGTTTCGCAGATCCGGCCAGGGGGTTGGAGATGATCTTCTCACCCTGCTTGCGGATAAGCAGTTCCGGGCTGACGCCGATCAGGTCGCCGCCGTCAGGCAGGGGAATGCGGAATTGGTAACCCTCGCGATTCTGCTTTGCGAGGCTTGCCAGCAATCTCTCGACATTGACCTCGGAGGCGAAGGTCAGTTCACGCATGACGGAAAGCACCGCCTTGCGGACGTCGGAATGGCGAAAATTGAGAATGGCATGCTCGACCGCACGCTTGAAACCCGCCTCGTCCGGCAGGCTGTTCTGTCCGACAAGCGCCGGCATGGCCGAATCAGTGGCGGTCGGAATGGTGTCGCGTGGACTCCACTCATAGTTGTCCGGTATATAAAGGCATGAAGGTTCGCTGACATCGAAGGGGATAGCGCCAATCGCGATCGGATTATCCTGTCCGGCCCTGCGTGCCCGCTCGAAAGCGCCTTTTATCGCCTGCTGCAAAGGGCTTGCAACATCTTCACCACCTCTGGCGGGAAGCGTGATGCTTTCGCGAATACCTTTGGCCCGTAATTGTCCGGAACCGGAAGTAAACAAAAATTCTCTATTAAAATCAGTAATTTCGTCGGATTCGACGTCATTCGTCCTGAGTGCTCCCGTTTTCATGGGATGCCTCCTGTTCGAGTGGTTGACGATGGCTTATACTTGATTATGATAATCATGTTTTGTCAATCGGTGCAAACTCACATGCTAAATTTAACCCCGATGCAGGTGGCCTATTGGGTCGGTCGAGAGGCGGATGGGATACTCGGGAAAGTTACGCCCCATCTTTACCTCGAGTTCGACGGGCAGGGATTTGACGCGCAAAAACTGGCCATTGCGGTCGAAAGGCTTTGCCGGCGTCATCCCATGCTGAGCCTCAGGATTGATGCGGAAGGGTGCCAATCCGTCGACCCCTTCGGCCGGCCACTCCGCCTTGATGTCGAGGACCTGACCGCCCTCGATTCGGAGGCTCTGGCGCACCGGCTCGAGGCAAAACGGCGGGACTGGAGCCATCGGCAGACCGATCTGCGCACCGCATCCCCGGCGGCGATCTCGCTCAGCCTGCTGCCGCAGGGACGCAGCCGGTTGCATGTGGATACCGACATGCTGGCGATTGATCCCGCCAGCGTGCGGATCGTGATGGAGGACCTCGCCCGCCTTTACGAAGAGGGTGAAGGAAAAGACGAAACCGCGCTCTCGGGAGAGGTGACGCCCTCCTTTTTCGACTGGGTGGAGCGTCTTGCCTCCGATCCGGAGCAGAGGACCCTGCGTGAAAGAGACCGATTGTGGTGGCGGCAGCATATTGCGGATATTCCCGATGCGCCGCCGCTGCCATTTTTTCCGGAAGACGCCACCCGCGCCGTTCACACGGATCGCTTTGCCACCACGCTTTCAGCGGCTGAACGAGGCAGTCTGGAACAGGCGGCGCGGCGTTGCTCGGTGACGACATCGGCCCTGCTGCTCGGCATTTTCGCCGTGGCGCTGTCGCAGGCGATACAGGCGCAAAAGTTCAGGCTGTCCGTGCCGGCTTTCTGGCGCGCGCCGCTGGTGGAAGGGGTGGATGGCATCGTCGGCGAGTTTTCCAATGTGCTGGTACTCGGCGTTGAAATCAGGCCCGATGAAAGCCTCGAAGCGCTGCTCCGGCGGCTGTTTAACGAGATGAGCGACCTTCTTGCCCATCAATCCTATCCGGGCGTTAGCGTCATGCGTGACCTCTCCCGTCTGCGTGGCGGTTTGCAGAACTCACCCGTGGTCTTCACCGCCGGCGTGGATCTGGTGGGCGGGGAATTGTTTTCGGAAAGGGTCGGGCGGGTGTTCGGCCCCATGGTCCACACCGTCTCGCAAGGGCCGGGGGTCGCGCTGGATGCGCAGGTCGCGGCGGTGGATGGCGGATTGCTGATCAACTGGGATGTACGGCTCGATGCCCTGCCGGAAAGCTGGTTGCGCGCCCTGTTTGAAGCCTACACAGGCCTTCTTCGCCAGCTGGCGGATAGACCCGATCTCGTTTCCGAAAGCGTGGAGCGATTTGGCGCACAGCAGCCGAAACCGGCAGCCGAGGCGAAAGGAAAACCGATGGAACGTCCTCTCTCACCCCTGCAACAGGCCTATCTTCTTGGTCGCGGCACCCATCTGCCTCTCAGCGGCGTGGCGATGCAGGAGTTTCGCGAATATCGCGGCAGCATCGACCCGACCCTGCTTCAATCACGTCTCGCCGCAATGGTGGAGCGACATGAGAGCCTGCGCACCCGCATCGATGAGCGACGTCTGGTGCAGGCCGTCAGCGACGAGTTGAAGATCAACCTTGATATTGTTGATCTTTCCGCTTTGTCTTCTATCGAGGCGGAAGCGCGGATGAACGCCGTGCGAAGGGATTTTTCCCATGCCCATTTCGATCTTGCCGCCTCTCCCTGGCAGGTTACGCTCTTCCGCCTGCCGGATGTCGATCCGGCGGCGCAAAAAGTCGCGGTCTTCCTGCGTTTCGATGCGCTGATCCTCGATGGACGGGCCATCGCCAGTCTGGCGGCGGAACTTTTCGACGGCGTTCTGCCCTTGGAGACCGCCGCTGTGGCAGCCACGCCGCAGGCGGATATCGCGGCGGCTCGGGCAGCGGACGCCGCCTATTGGACGGAAAAGCTGAAAACTGCCGAAGTGCCGTCGCAGCTGCCGTGGAAAGCCCCGCTCGAAACCATCGCCGTCTCGCGTTACAGCCGTCAGAGCCTGACCGTTGAAAAACAGCGCTTTGCCGCTTTTTCACGCATCGGCGCGAAAGCACGGCTGTTCAAGAATTCGGCACTGACGGCGGTGATCCTCGATGTGCTGTCGCGCTGGCTGAATGAGGGCGCCCTCGTTGTCGGCATTCCTGTCGCCCCGCAGGTGGAAGGGGCCTTCGCCAATCGTTCGAGCTTCATTGCAGTCGAATGGAATGCGGCAAAAGGTGACTTTGCCGAGCGGGCCGCGGGGCTGCAGACGGATGTGCTGGAAGGCCTGAACCACCTTGCCTTTTCCGGCATCGATCTCAATCGCGTGCTTCTCAATGCCAATGCGGGCGGGCTCGCTTTGCCGGTGGTCATCACCAACGGCCTGAGCTGGCCGACGCTGTCGCCCGAATCGGCCATGCGCTGGACGGGCGGACTTACCCAGACGCCGCAGGTGGCGCTGGATTTCCGCTTTTCGCAAAATCCGCAGGGCGATCTCGTCCTCGATATCGACTATGCCGAAGAGGCGATCGATGCCGCGATGGTCGGGAATATTCTCGCGGCCATCGAGCGCTCGATTGCCGCGATCACGGATAACGGCGCTTACGCTTTTAATGCACGGGATATTGTCGACCTGTCCCATTATCGGCTGAACGGTGACGAGCGGAGTTTCGTCTGCCCGCCATTTCTGGAACGGATCGCCGCGCATCTTTTCGAGGGTGACCCGTCGCGCACCGCGCTCGTCAGCGGTAAGCGGCGCATCTCTTACGGTGAACTCGGTGAGATGGTGGCCGGTGCGATGGCAGGCCTCAAGGCCCGTAATATAGGTCGAGGAGATGTTGTGGCGGTGTGCCTGCCGCGCAGCCCTGAACATACGGCCATCACGCTTGCCGCGGCACTGACAGGCGCCATCTGGGTGCCTGTTGATGCCGGCTCGCCGGAAGACCGGCTGCGCTATCTGCTGACCAATTGCCGCCCGACCATCATCGTTGCCCGCAGCGTTCCGCAGGGCTTCGAGGCCGTCGATCCGGAGGTGCTTCTCGCCACGCCCGCACCGGCGGGAACGCCTGTTGCCCTGGCGGAACTGGGGGCGCTGTCCCGCAGCGAGGAACCTGCTTATTACCTCTACACGTCAGGCACCACCGGCAAGCCGAAATGCGTCGTGCTTTCCAACCGCGCCACCGCCAATGTCATTGGCAGCACGCTTGCGGAATGGGCGGTGACGGAAAGGGACGTGTTCATTTCGGTCACGCCGCTGCACCACGACATGTCGGTCTTCGATGTTCTCGGCGCGCTGGTCGCAGGCGCGACGCTGGTGCTGCCGGAACCGGGCGCGGAAAAGGATGCGGTGCGCTGGAACGAACTGGTGGCCGAACATGGCGTCACACTCTGGTGCTCGGTGCCGGCCATCCTTGAAATGCTGCTGTCCTGCCGCCGTGGCGACCAGCTTGCCTCACTCCGGCTCGTGGCGCAGGGCGGCGATTACATCAAGCCTGTCATTATCGAAGAGCTGCGCCGGCTGAAGCCCGATCTGCGGCTGATATCGCTCGGCGGCCCGACTGAAACGACGATCTGGAGCATCTGGCACGAGATTGTCGCGGAGGATGTTGCGTCCATACCCTATGGCCATCCCCTGCCGGCCAATCGTTATTTCATCCTCAACGATCAGGGCCAGCATTGCCCGGCCGGCGTCGTTGGCCGCATCCATACGGTCGGCGTGAATGTAGCGATCGGTTATCTGGAGGACGGCGCCATCACCCAGACGGATTTCGTCACGGTGGCTGATCCCGAAGGCAAGCCGGTGCGCGCCTTCCGTACCGGTGACCGGGGTCGCTACCGGCTGGATGGCAAGATCATGTTTGCAAGCCGGGTCAATGGCTACGTCAAGGTGCGCGGTGTGCGTGTCTCGCTGCCGGATGTGGAAAACGAACTCATTCGTCATCCCGCCATCCAGCGGGTGCTGGTGGTGGACTATGGCATCGAGCAAAAGGGCGAGGCGGCCATTGGCGTACTTTATGTCACTGCGCCCGGCCTTGAACTCTCCAGCGCTGATCTGCGCAATTTCGCCCGCAGCCATCTGCCGGAATCGCATGTGCCTGGCCGGTTCCTCAAGGTTGATGATCTGCCGCTTTCGGCCAATGGCAAGCCGGATCGCCGCCGGGCGCGGGAGTTGCTGATGGCTGCGGTGAGAGGTGCGGAACCGGTAAAAATCTCCGCACCTGCGGCTGCCGCCGTCGATCAGGGCGACCGCCGGGTGCTGGATATCTATCTCGGCGTACTGGGTAAAAAATCGGCGACGGTGGATGCAAGCAGCGATCTGCTCGCGCTTGGCCTCCTGCCATCGCATCTGAAGGCCGTTTCAGCGGAAATCCGCACCGCCTTTGGCGTTGAACTGACGCCGCAGCAGCTTCTACGGTGCCGCAACGCCAGGCAGGTAACTTCGCTTCTGGCTGCGAAGGCGGCGTGATCCCAACCATTTCGGGCGGCGCCCGGCAACAGGAATAGTTCAAGGAAAAACAGATGGCGCATATCGATCCTGCCGGCGGCTGGCTTCCACTGACCCAGCCGCAACTCGATTTCTGGGAGGAGTTCTCCTTCCACCCCGACGAGCCGGTTTCCACGGTCGCCCATTACATCGATCTTTCCGGTGCGGTGAACGAAAGCGCGCTCCTTCAGGCGATCACCCGCACGGTGCGCGAGTCCGAGGTTCTGTCGATCCGTTTTCGCATCGGTGAGGATGGCGAGACGCCGCAGCAATGCTGCGATGCCGGCCATGCCCCGGTGGTGGCGCTTGTCGATCTCCGCACGGACCCGGCGCCCTTTGAAGAGGCGCTGCGGCGCATGAACGCCGATGTGGAGGCGAGGCTGGACCTCAGAACCGACAGGCTTTCCGCGCAGCTGCTCTACCGCATCGCCGATGATCGTTATCTCTGGTACATCCGCGCCCATCACATCGTCGTTGATGGCTATGGGCTGACGCTGGTGGAGCAGCGTTGCGGCCAGCTTTACGGGCATTATTGCGGCAAGGGCGAAGCGGGACCGGATTTCCACCCCTTCGCCAGTTTCCTCGCGGAAGAGGATGCTTACAGACAAAGCCGGCGTTTCGAAAAGGACCGCGATTTCTGGGCGGCCTATCTTTCAGCATCCGCCGATCTGCCCGTGCTGGACAAGGATTGCGAGGATTACGGCGGCGGCGGCCTGCATGCCGATGCGGCCTTGCCGCAGGGTTTCAGCACGCGGTTACAGCAGATAGCCGGCCGTCTGGAAATTGGCTGGCCTGATCTTCTGGTATTGCTGTCCGGTCTTTATCTTCACCGGGTTCTGCCACGTCCGGACCGTGACGTGCTGACCTTGTGGCTGCCTTTCATGAGCCGCTGGGGCAGTGTCGGTGCGCATATGCCGGCCATGCTCGTCAATATCCTGCCCTTCCACCTCACGATCGAGCCACAGGAAAGTGTCGGCGCATTTCTGGCGCGCAATGCCGCCAACCTGCGCCGCCAACGCCTGCATGGCCGTTACCGCATCGAGCAGATTGCCGCCGACCGGGAAATCTCGAAGGGCCGGCGCTTTTTCTTCTCGCCGCTCATCAATGTCCTGCCCTTCAGCGCGCCGGTCTTTGCCGGGCTCGGCGTCGCGCGGCACATTCTGGCCAATGGTCCCGGCGATGGATTCAACCTCACCTTCCGTGGCGAAGATGACGGCAGCGACCTGAACCTGCATATCGATGCGGATTCGGTACTGACGCAAGCGGAGGATTTCGCCCGTTACCGCGCGGAACTGCCATTGTTCCTCGATGCCATGCTGCGCGAAGAGGCGCTGACGCTTGTGGCGGCGGAGGCGTCTACGGCGTTCCGTCTGGCGGTCTGAGGGGAAGGCCGATCACGCTTCCCCTATACTCTACGTCATCCTCGGCCTTGTGCCGAGGATCTAATCACGTCCAATAAGTCGAGGCGTTGCAGATACTCGGGACAGGCCCGAGCATGACGGAGGAGGGTTTTCAGGATTTTGCCAACAAATTGAACCCGGCTCCGCTAAGCGAAGCCGGGTTTTCCTTGCCCCAATTCCAGCTCAGGCGAGCGTTGTCAGCACCTTGCTCGAAGCGCCGGCTTCGGCAAAACGGCTGAAGACGCCGCTGGTGGTGGAGCGCAGCCGCTCGACGTCGTTGGGTCCGTAACGGTCGGAACGGTAGCTCATCAGCACGCGGATGGAGCGTTCACCGCCGATCATTTCTTCCATCACCTCGAATTGCAGCCCCAGCATGGATTCGTGTTTGTCAGGGTCGATCTGGCGGAACTCCACCGGTTTGCCATCTGGTCCGGCAAGCGTGCCATTCAGCTTGTTCCTGGCGTGAATCTGGATGAAGACCTCGAACAGATGGTCGCGGCCCGGTGTCATGCCCAGCGCTTCCTCAACGAGATCGATCGGGATTTCGCTGTGTTCCAGCGAACCGTTGATGGTGTTCTTCACCGAAGAAATCAGCTCGCCAACGGTCATGTTCTCGCCGAAGCGTACGCGATGGGCGACGACCGTGGTGAAATAGCCGATGGTGTCGAAATATCCGCTATCCGTACGGCCCGAAGCCGAGGTGCCGACCACGAGATCGGTCAAGCCACCCAGATGGCGCAGCGATGCGGCGATTGCCGCATAAACCACGTTGAACAGCGAGGCGCTGTTCTGCTTGGCAATGGCGTAAAGCCCGTCGCTGACGTGCTTCTCGAGCTTGAATTCGACCCAGCCGCCCGCCGGCGCTTCGTCCTTCGATGCCTCGTGCGGGGTGCTATCCTGTCCGTTGAGGGCAAGGCCCTTCGGCGCATCCCGCAACATATCGGTCCAATAGGCAAGGTGGCCGGCATTGACACCTGAGGCGACCTGTTTTCTGGCAAATTCATGGAAGGGCGCAGGTTTGGTTGCAAAGACCGGGGCCTTGCCGGCCACTCTTGCCCGGTAGGCTTCGGTCAGTTCATCCATCATCAGGTTCACCGACCATTCGTCCAGCACGATGTGGTGGAAGAGGAAGGACAGCATCTGCCGGCCGGTCTGCGCATCCCGCAGGAAGCGCAGCCGTATCGGCAATTCACGCGCAAGATCGAACCGCCAGCCGGCTTCCGAATGCCGGTCCACGCCTTGGCTTTCTTCGCTGGTCCAGAACCATTTATAGCCGGGCAGGTCATGCATCGGCACGATCTTCTGCAGAACCGTGTCGTTTTCGACGTAGAAATGGGTGCGCAGGCCGGGGTGGCGCTCGATGATGTCGAGGAAGGCGCATTCGAAAGCGTTTTCATCGACGGGATCGAGGAAATCGAGTGCGAAGGGGATGTTGAATATCTCGCCGAAACCGAAGGCGGCATAAGCCTTCCAGAGCGACATCTGCGCCAGCGAAAGCGGCGCGGTCAGCGAGCCGTTTGCCGTTGCCTCGGCTTGCGCGGGCGCTGCGGTTTCCAGAAGCGTCGCCTGTGTGGCGAGCGAGGCGGCGGTGGGATAGCTGAACAGGTCGTTGAAGCGCAGCGCGATGCCGTGATTGCTGAGGAGACGCCCGATGATGCGGGTGGCGATCAGCGAATGACCGCCGAAATCGAAGAAATCGTCATCCGCTCCCATATCCGGTGCGGCGAGCGCTTCGCGGAATTCGGCAAGGATCGCCGCGGTAGTCCTGTCATTGCCGTGGCTGGCCGGCAGGTGAACCGGCTGCTCCATTGCCTGGGGTGCGGTTTGGGGCAGGATGCCGGAAAAATCCGCGCCGCCTTCGAGATGGCTGACGAAACGTTCCAGCAGGAAGGCCGTCGCATGCGGAGATGTTTCCTTGCCGCCGGTCAGTTCAAGGCGGATATCGCCCGAAGCTGTCGGGCCGGCGGCCAGCGTGAGGCCAAGGCCGGATTGCAGCGAGGGCAGGGGCAGGTGTTCGAACTGGAGGCCATGCTCCGATACGGCCTGAACCGGCGCTGCCAGCGCATGCAGCGTGAAAGTGGCCGCTTCGCCATCATTGTCATTTCGCTGTTCCAGCCCCGCCAGCACGGCTTTTTCCGCCTGTTCGGGCGTGTGGCCGCGCGAAATCGATATCCGTGCGCCGGTCTCCGGCGAAAGCGGTGCGGTGGCGTCGGCGCCGGGCTGCCGGGGCAAACGCACCGTCACGGTCTCGGGACCGCCATTCGTTGACAGGAAAAGCGAAAACCGTGCGCCGGCACGGGCGAGAAGTGCGCTCATCGCGGTGGAACTGCCCAGGCCAAGCAGGGTGGCGGGAAGATCGACGCCATGGCTGTGGCTTGCCGGCCTTTCGGCCTTGTCCTGCCGCAGCGCCACGACGGTGGAGCCTGAGGCCGGCCGTTGCAGCCAGTGGAGCGGAAGCGGATCGACGCCGCCATTTTCGACCGTCCTCGGGGAAAGCGGCTTCGGTGCCTCACCGGCATAGGCGGCGGAAATGCCTTCCAGCAGGATCTGCGGCGAGAGGACTTCGCCGAGCAGGCCGTGAACCAGAAATGCCAGCAGGATTTCGCCTTCGCTCAAAAGCACGACGGCCTGAAAAGGCGGGTCGGTTTCGGCATCGAAGGGCCTTGCCTGCAGGTCGTGCAGCAGGGTGAGAGCTTCGTCCGCCGAGGGAACATGCAACAATTGCACGATAGATGCGGACGGGGCCTCGATACTCTTGGCAAGAGTGCCATCCTCTCCAAAGGTAAAGCGTGCCCGAAGCGCGGGCCATGTCTCGCAGATCGCCTTCAGGGCCGCCGTCAGGCGCAACAGGTCGCATTCCTCGCCGATGCGATAGGCGAGAAGATGCCGGAAAACCTGATCGGGGTCCTGAAACTGCCCGAACCAGACCCGCTCTTCGTATGGGCTCGGCGGAGCTGCGGCCTCTCTATCGAAGGTCTCGTCGATGCGACGTGCGAGCATACGTGTATTGTCTGCTGCCATGGTCCTCTCCTTGGAAATATTCGGGGTATCGCGCTTCAGCGCGAGAAGTGCTGTTTTGCGGGATCAATGTCTCGCACGTGACCGTTCGATCAGCGCCTGCCAGGCGGCGAGCGTGGGTTGCCGGGCCAGATCGTCATAATCGAGCCGAGCCCCGGCAAGCTGCGAAAGCGGCGGGATGAGGCGCATGAGGGCCAGTGAATGAAGCCCGTGGCCGAACAGGTTGTCCCCCGGTTCGATATCGCACACCCCATCCACCAGAACCCCGGCAAGAAGGGTCTTGAGTTCCGTCATCATCGTTTCTGCCTGCAGCATGGCACCCGCCGTGATTGCCGGTTCATTCATCGAAGTGATCATGAACGCCGCTGGCGCCGCGTCGCCAGTAACCGGAAGCGCGTGTCCATTTGGGGTTTGCGCCGAACTCCCCGATCAGAAGGGCACGTACATCCTTTGCGGTTTTCGATTCGCAGGCGACCCAGCTGAAGAAATCGCCATCAGGCAGATCGAGCTTGCGCAGCGCGTCCGTCAATGCGTTGTGACCGGTCCCGTTTTCCATCTTCTGCGTCACCCACACGATCGAGGCGTCGGCCTTCGTTGCGATGTCCAGACGGTCGGCTTCCGTCTCGACCTCGATCAGCGCCACGGCGCGGGTACCCCTGGGCATTTCCTCGAGCCGCCGCGCCAGCGCGGGAAGGCCGGTATCGTCGGCGATCAGCAGGTGCCAGTCATAGGTGAAGGGAACGGTAAAGGAACCGCGCGGACCGGCGATCCACGCCCGGTCGCCCACCTTTGCGGCTTTCGCCCAGTTGCTGGCGGGGCCGTCGTGATGGGTGGCGAAATCGATGGCGAGTTCGCCCTTTTCGGCATCGAAGCTGCGCGGTGTATAATCGCGCGCCAGCGGGCGCGGTGCGCCTTCCGGGAATTCAATGCCGTTCGGCCCGATCACCGGCAGGCTCGGTTCGGTTTCGCCGGGCTGGGGGAAGAACATCTTGACGTGGTCGTCGAAACCGAGGCTCGCAAAACCCTCCAGTTCCGGTCCGGTCAGGACGATGCGGACCATGGACCGGCTGAGCTTTTCCACCCGCGCGACATCAAGGCAACGCAGCGTGACGGGGTAGCGATGGCGTTTGGGCGTACGGTCCGCAACCGTGGCGTCTAGGGTTTCTGGAGAGCTCATACTATTGTCTTTCCTGGGATTTTGCCGATGGAGCCGGCGGTCTCGCTGTCCCGGATCGGCATGCCGGACAATCGCGCATCGGGATTTTTCAGGCGAGCGATCCGGCATCGTTGCTTCAAGATGTGCGAACCATAACAGCCGGTTTCAGCTGCCGCAATATAACTTTCTTTAAAAACTCAAGTTTATGCCCGGCGCAGAAACGCGCCGGGATTTTCCGTTGTGGAGAAACTTAGCGGCGGCCCGCCCAGCTTTCGACAGCGTCCAGCGCATGCAGGGCACTCGGGATGGAGGGCGTCGTGACCCTGGTGGAATCAAGGAACACGATCCTGCCTTCGCGGGCGGGTTTCACGAAGCGCTCCCAGCCGGGAATGATCTTTTCCAGTGCCGCGCGCGTTCCATCCTCGCCGCGGGCAGGACTGTTATAGCTGTTCATCACCACCAGCAGATCGGGGTTGAGCTTGCCGAAAGCCTCGGCACCCAGCGGCATGGTGAGGGTGGAGCCAAGCCCGCCAGACGGAGCGGCGTTATCGATCTTCAACCTGATGTAACCGAGATCTTCCAGTGCCTGCACCGCGCCGGACATGTCGCCGACCGCATTGATCTGGTCGGTCAGCAGAATTGCCAGATAGGTCTTGCCTTTGACATCCTCGCCCAGCGCCTTTTTGACGGCGGCGAGTTTGGTGTCATAGGCTTTCCGGCGCTCGGCGAAAATGTCGCTTCGTCCCACAAGGCCGGCAAGATTTTCTTCCACGTTGAAACCATAGGCATGGCCGGTGCTGACTTTTTGCAGATAGACGGGGGCCACGGTGGAAAGCTGTTCAGCCTTGCCGCCATCCATTTCCGTCGCCACGATCAGATCCGGTTGCAGCGCCCGCAGCTTTTCAAGGTCGATCTGGCCGACTGCGCCGAAACCACTGGGTTTCACATGACCTTCGCCGAGAACCGTATCGATAAAATCGACGGCGGTGGCGAATTTGCCGTCGCTGTTGCGGCCATAGGCGCCGACCACATTGGCGCCGAGATCCATCAGCGGCACACCCAGGAGCGGCTCATGCATGACGACGATGCGCTGCGGCTTCTCCGGAACGGAAACGGTGCGGCCGGCGGCGTCGGTCACGCTGCGTTCGGCGGCAAGGCTGGTTCCGGCCGCCAGAAGGGCGGCGATGAGGATGGCAATTCGCATGGCATTCCCTTTATTCGATGTCTTCAGTGACTGTTGGTTCTGCGCAGCGACTGCAGGCGCAGCGTGAGGATGAAAAGCGGCACGCCGATCAGCGTCAGCGCAAGGCCGATCGGCATCGGTGTGTCTGCCACCAGCCCGCGCGACAGCGTATCGGCGGTTACCACCAATATGCCGCCGGTGAGCCCCGACAGGAAAAGCCTGGCACGGCCGACGGCGGGCGAAACGAAGGTGGCGAGATGCGGGGCGATGACGCCGAGGAAGGTCAGCGGGCCAACCGCCGTAACGGAGGAGGCGCTGAGGATGACCGCGAAAACGATGACGAGCGGGCGCGAATGCCGGACGGTTTCGCCGAGCGCCATGGCCATTTCATTACCGAGATCGAAGACGGCAAGCGCCCGGCCGATGAGGAAAATACCCACAAGGCTTGCGGCGAAGAGGGGCGCGAAAACGAGGATGGTCGACCAGCTTGCCTGAAACAGCGAACCCGCCATCCAGTCGGCCAGCGACAGCGAGGTTTCGGCCGGCGTGTAGAGCAGAAGCACCGAGGAGACGGAGGAAAGCGCCGATTCAATTGCGATGCCCATCAGCAATATGGCAAGGCCGCTTGAACGTTCGCGCCCAACAAGCGCGATCAGGAGGAAGGCCACAGCCAGACCGCCGCCGACGGCCGCAAGCGCTACCATGGTTTTCGGCGCGGCCGGCACCAGCACCAGAAGCAGCATGATGGTGGTCATCGACCCCTGGCTCAGGCCGAAAAGGCCGGGATCGGCAAGCGGATTGCGGGCGACGGATTGCAGCATGGCGCCTGCCAGCGCCACACTCCAGCCGGCCATGAAACCGAGAAGGATGCGCGGCAGCCGCACCGTCCATAGCGCATAGGCCTGATCGTCGCCCAGATGTCCGCCGGCAAGACCGCGCAAAAGGTCGAACAGACCTGTTTCGGTATTGCCGAGGCTGACGGACATTGCGGCGAGCACAAGCGCCAGCCCCATCAGCGCGACACCGGCCTTCAGATTGCCGATGCCGATTTGCAGGCCGCTCGGCAGCCTGAGCACCGCTTTGCCGTCGGTGGCGAAATGTCGTTTCATGACAGCCCCCTTTGCGAAGGCGAAAGATAAAAGCGCTTGACGATGACGATGAAGACGAGGCCGCCAAGCAGATCCATGAACAGGCCGGTATTGACCACATAGGGTGCAAACAGGGTTTGCGCGCCAAGATCGGCCAGCACGCAAAGGCCCGCGCCGACCAGCGCGGAAGCCGGCAAAGCGAGCGTGAAACTCACGCCGACCAGCGGCCGGATCATATGCGGCACGATGAGGCCGACGAAACCGATCGGGCCGCAGATCGCCACGGCCGAGCCTGATGCCAGCATGGTGGCGAAGAGCGCGACCCGGGAAATGCGCGTCACATTCACACCGGCGGAGGCGGCTTTTTCCGCGCCCAGCAGAACGAGCGTCAGCGGCCGTGCGACCGACAACAAGATCACCATCGCAATGGCGCCGATCCACCAGAAGTCGGTGAGCCGCTCGGCATAGACGTGATTGATATTGCCACCCACCCAGCTCAGGAATTCGGCGCGGCGTGTTGGGTTGGAAAGAAGCAGGGCGTTGGTGACGCCGATCAGCAGCATGGAAACCAGCGCGCCCGCAAGGATGAGCGACAGGCCGCGCGGATCGTTCGCCCGTCCGGCGAGACGCGCAACGAAAAAGCAGGCGATGAAACCGAAACCGGCACCCGCGAGTGCGGTAAGCCCCTGTATTTCGGGAGAGACATCAAACACCAGCGCGCCGGTGACCACAAAAAGCGTCGCACCGGCATTCAGCCCAAGGGTGGAGGGTGAGGCGAGGGGATTGCGGACAAGCCCCTGCAGCACGCAGCCGCTGACAGCCGTAGTCGCCCCCACATAGATTGCAATCAGCGAGCGCGGGATTTGCTGATAGAGAAGCACCGACTGCTCATAGGTTTCGGCCTCGCCGCGCCAGAGCGTTGCAAGTATTTCGGCAAGCGGCATGTCGCCGGTCATGACAAGCAGATTGATGGCGAGAATGGCGGCCAGCAGCAGTGCTGTGGCGAAAATCAGCGTTATTTTCGAGGTCATGCCGGAATGGCCTGTTCCTGCCGCTCCAGCTTGGGCACGCAGATGAGCCGACCCTGACGCGAGAAGATATCGGCTTCGAGATCGAAGACCTCGGCGACATTTTCGGGCGTGACGGTTTTTTGAACCGGCCCGGATGCCAGAACCCGCCCGGCTTTCAGCATGATGACATCATCGGCGAAAGTGGAGGCGAGGTTGAGATCGTGCAGCACGACGATCACGGTCTTGCCGTGCCTGTCGGTCAATTCGCGCACAAGGCCAAGAACGGCATATTGATATTTCATGTCGAGATGGTTGACCGGCTCGTCCATCAGGATCACGTCCGTATCCTGTGCCAGCACCATGGCGATGAAGGCGCGCTGCCGCTGCCCGCCGGACAGCGTGTTGACCTGCGCCTTCGCCTTGTCTTCCAGCCCGACGGTCTTCAGCGCGTCAGCGAAAAGCGCCCGGTCGCGCTCGGTCGGGCCGCCGCCAAGCCCGTAACGGGCGTAACCTGCAAGCTCGATCAGCTCGCCAAGCGTCATATAGTCAGGGCAATGGCATTCCTGCGGCAGATAGGCGATACGGCGGGCGAGGTCCCGACGTGCGATCTCGCCGACTGAACGCTCACCAAGCCTTATCGCGCCTGATGACAAAGGCACGAAACCCATGATGGTCTTCAGCAGCGTCGACTTGCCGCAGCCATTGGGGCCGACCAGCGCCGTCACCCGGCCGGCTCGGAAACGGGCGGACAGTCCTCTCAAGACGGGAACATGTCCATAGCTGGCGTGAAGGTCCGTCGCGTCAAGCACCGGATACAACTCCTGTTATTCATGTGAGCATGCGTCGAGACGCCGCAATGGTATGGCAATATGTTGATTTTAAACATCGAATTCGCTGAATTCAGGATTTGTTCCGGCGAGTGCGATGCTCTGATCTTGAAGCGACACTAAACTATAGTAAAACTCTCCACAAATCGAAATTTGCCGATTCAGCGCGCGGATTTCTTCCCGGTTATTTCAGTCGAGGTGCATCATGTCAGTCGCAGCCAAGCTCCATGTCGGCATGTCGCTGGCCCCAACCTGGCTCAGCGGCGAAGCGTGGCGGCGTGCGGACAGCGATATAAACGGGGTGTTTTCCAGCGATTATTTCGTCGATCTGGCGCAGCGCGCGGAGGCGGCGCATGTGGATTTCGTGTTCCGGCCCGATACGCTTTTCCTGCGCACCGAGGGGCTGGAAACCGGCGGCGGATTTGCCAGCATGGACCCGACCATGCTTCTTGCCGCAATTGCGCGGGAAACCAGCCATGTCGGCCTGTTGTCCACCGTATCGACCACATTTTTGCCGCCCTATGTGGTGGCCCGCCAGATTCAGTCGCTGAACTGGCTGAGCAACGGCCGCGCGGGATGGAATATCGTCACGGCGCTGGAGGGGCACGAAAATTTCGGCCTTAAGGAAATGCCGTCGCCGCAGGAACGGTACGAGCGCGCCGCCGAATTCACACAGGTGGTGAAGGAGCTGTGGGCAAGCTTTCCCCATGAGGCGCTGAAGCTCGACAGGGAAAACGGGCGGTTCGCCGATTCCTCGCTGGTGCGGCCGGTGGCTCATGAGGGCAGGCATTTCAGCGTCAAGGGCCCGCTCAACCTGCCGGCCCATGCCAGCCGCATTCCGCTGGTGCAGGCGGGCGCTTCTCCCGAGGGCCGTGATTTCGCCTCGTCGGTGGCGGATGCGGTTTTTGCCTCCACGCCGGATATGCAGGCGGCCATCGAGCTCAGGGCGGATTTGCGGCGGCGTGCCGAGGGGCATGACCGCAACCCCGATAGCGTGAAGCTGATGCCGGGCCTCAGCCTCTATCTCGCCGACACCGGCAGGGAGGCGCTTGAACTCTTTGCGGAGACCCATTCCCGAGCCAACCGCGCCCGTGCCTTTGCCTCCATCCGCGATATGACCGGCCTTGATCTCGCCGACTGGCCGCTCACGCGGGTGGTGACAGCGTCTGACCTGCTGCCACCGCCGGAGACACCGAGAAGCCGCACCCACGCAAACCTGTTGCGACGGCTGATCGAGCGGGAGACGCTGAGCGTCGCGGATTTGCTGCGGCGTCCGGAGGTGATGGGATCCGGCCATTGGCAGATCATCGGCACGGTTGAGGATGCTGTCGAGACTATCCGCGAATGGGCGATGGCCGGTGCCATCGACGGTTTTGTTGCGGTGCCGGGTGGCTCGGTCGCCTCCATGCGGCTGGTGCTGGAGCGTCTGCTGCCAAGGCTTGCCGATGCCGGGCTGTTCCGCACGGCCTATTCCGGTCGCACCTTTGCGGAGCATCTGGCCGAATAAGCCTATGCTCCGCCGGATTCGGCTGTCGCCTTTTGGGCTGCTTCGATCAATCGGGAAAAATGCTGCTCTGTCTCGGCGGTGGCGACGAAGGATACGGTGGTGACGACACAACAGAGTTCGCCCTGCGCGTCGAAAACCGGTGCGGCCTTGCCAGTCAGGGCGGAGAACAGATGTTCATTGAGTTCCGCGCCACCGACCTCACGGATGGTTTTCAGAATGCCGGCTTCTGGCCGGGAGCCACGAAAGGCGGCCGGTTGCAGCCTGCGCACGGCGGTTGTCCTCTCCGGCGGAAGGTAAGCCTGAAAAACCAGCCCGCAGGCGCTGTTGTCCAGCGGCAGAACATCGCCCAGCGCCACGGTGCTGATGGAAAAACTGGCGCTTCTCGCCCATCGCACCACGGTCGGGCCGCGTTCGGTCCAGATCGCCACGCCGCAGCTGGCGCCGATCTGAGCGGCAAGCGCTTTCATCTGGCGGCCGGCAGTTTCGACCGGATTGATTCGCCTCAGCGCGCTGATACCGATCCCCAGCGCCGCAGGTCCGAGATCGTAACTGCCGCTTGCCGGGTCCTGCGTCACCAGCCCCTCGCGCACGAGGCTTTGCATGTAACGATGCGCGGTGGAGCGGCCGGTGCCGGCACGTTTGGCCAGTTCGCCAAGTGCCAGCGCCGTATCCGATCTGGCGAGGAGATTTAGAAAACGCGCCGCGATCGATACGGACTGGATGAGGGCCGAGCGCTTTTCGCCCTCGTTTTCCGGCAGGTCGTCCGCGTCGTCATCCATGGTGCTCAAGCCGATTCCCCCCGTTCATGGCCTGACCATGCCTAACGCATCAGCCCACAAATCGGAATCGATTTCTGGCGGGAAAACGGGTGGTTCGGATGCGTTGCCTTTCACACGGGGCACAGGCGGTCGATAAACTTTGTTGTAAATATGGCACATCCCGTTACGGAACCCTGTTTGTCCGCAATACGGAATGCATTCTCTATTGCGAAACAGATAACGCTTCCGTTACTTGAATATGACTTTAATACTCATGTTTATTAGGGGTGTGTGATGGGGTTTAGTTCTAGCGGTCGTTTGATGAGCGGGGTCAGCGCCCTGACGCTGGCGACAATGTTCGTGACGCCGGTTCTCGGTCAGGATCAGCAGGCTGATGCGGCGGGCACCACCGTCTTGAAGCCGATCGTCGTGACCGGTGAAAAAGTGGCGCGCGACATGAAGAACACGGCATCGTCCGTGTCAGTCAAAACCGCTGAGGAAATCAAAAAGGAAAAGACCGGCGACCCGACCGTGTCGGAAGCGATCAAGGATATTCCGAACATCGTCTACACCGACAATGTCAGTGCACCCATCATTCGCGGACAGGATACGCAGGGGCCGAATACGGGCTCCATCGCCTTCTTCACCGGCACGGTGCCGCGCGCCACGATCAATGTCGATGGCCATTATCTCGGTTATAACGAGTTCATCTATGGTGCGAGTTCCATCTGGGACGTGGACAGCATCGAGGTCTTCCGTGGCCCGCAGACCACTTCTCAGGGTGCAAACGCCATTGCCGGCGCGATCCTCGTCAACACCAAGGACCCGACCTTTACGCCGGAAGCCAGCTATCAGGCGGAAATCGGCAATTATCACCAGAAGCGCGGTTCCTTCGCCTTTTCCGGTCCGCTGATCGAGGATGAGCTGGCGGCACGCATGGCGATCGATTATTCCGGCCGCGATACCTTCATCGACTACATCAATTCCGCATTCGCCCATGAGGGCACGGACCAGAACTTCAAGGAGTTCAACGGTCGCTTCAAGCTTCTGTGGGAACCGTCGGAAATCCCCGGTCTTTCGACCAAGCTGACCTATTCCTACAACGCCTCCAACCGGCCGAGCCAGGAAGCGGCGTCGCGTCCCTTCGAGGATCTCAACCACGTCACCACAACGATGCCGAATTTCAGCCAGTACACCAATACCGGCATTCTCGACATCAATTACGATTTCGAAAACGGCGTGAAACTGTTCAATCAGACACAGTTCTCCTCGTCCATCGCCAAACGCCGGGTCGGCATTGCGAATACGGGTGATGCCGATATCGACCTGAAGAACACCTCCCACGAGACGCGTGTGACATTCGGCGATCAGGAAGATGTGCTGAGCGGTGTCGCGGGTATTTATTACGCGCATACGAAAGCCGACGAGATACTTTATCTGCGCGGAACCTCGCGCTTCAACGATACCAAGGACAATCTCGGTCTCTTCGGCGAGCTGAGCTATCGCCTGACCGACCAATGGACCCTGACGGGCGGCCTGCGTTACCAGCAGGACCAGATCCAGCGCTCCGGTTACCGGACGCTGAGTGCCACCAGCACCAGCTCGGTCGATTATGACGAAACCTTCTCGGAAATCCTGCCCAAGGCGTCGCTTGCCTATGCCATCAATGACGACTGGACGGTGGGCGGCCTGATCAGCCGCGGTTACAATCCCGGCGGCGTCGCATTCGACCTGACGACCAGCAAATGGCGCACCTTCGACAAGGAAACCATCTGGAACTACGAGCTCTTCACCCGCGCCAGCCTGCTGGACGATACGCTGACGGTGAACGGCAACCTGTTCTACATGGACATGAAGAATGCCCAGTTTAACGTGCCGGTCGTCGTCTCCACGGGCATCAGCGAATCCTACACGGTCAATGCCGAAGAGGCCCATGCTTACGGTCTGGAAATCAGCGCGGATTATCGGGTTCTCGACAATCTGACGCTGAAGGCCAGCGCCGGTCTGCTGAAGACGAAGATCGACGAGATTTCCAGCAACGCCGCCTATGTCGGCAAGGAATTCGCCAAGTCGCCGGGTTACAGCTTCACTGTCGGCGCAAGCTGGGACGTGACGGACAAGTTCACCGTCTCAGGCCAGGTGCGCCATCTCGACGGTTATTATTCCGACACGGACAACAAGGCCATTTATGCGATCGATCCCTATACGATCGCCGATGTGCGGGCGAGCTACAAGCTCCAGGACGAGCTTGAATTCTACGCCTACGTCAAGAACGTCTTCGACGAGCGCGCGCCGACGCTGATGAAGGAAAACCGCGGCATTGGCGGCATCGAGGCCAGCATGACCGAACCGCGCATGTTCGGCATCGGCGTGCGCGGCACGTTCTGAGCCGTCACCTGAGCTCGAAAAGAAAAAGGCCTTCGAAGCGATCTTCGGAGGCCTTTCTGTTTCAAGGGGTATTGCTCCCGATGATACGATTTGAGCTTGGCTCAGAGCGCTGGCTCACATTTGCCGGGGCGTCATGCACTCTCCCTCTGTCATTCCGGCCTTGAGCCGGAATCCAGCCAGCCCAAGTCCTTGGGCTGAAAGGAGCCTTCCCGCCACGCGGACGCGCGTCGGCTGGATTCCGGCTCAAGGCCGGAATGACGGTGAGAAGAAACGTCGCCGTTTGCTATGATCGACGCCATTCCCGCTCCGTCCACAAGCCTCAGAAGAACGCCTGAATGCCGGTTTGCGCCCGGCCGAGGATCAGCGCGTGGACGTCATGGGTGCCCTCATAGGTGTTGACCGTTTCAAGGTTCTGGGCGTGGCGCATGACGTGATATTCGATCTGGATGCCGTTGCCGCCATGCATGTCGCGGGCCTGACGGGCGATGTCCAGCGCCTTGCCGCAATTGTTGCGCTTGACGATGGAAATCATTTCCGGCGCCATTTTATGTTCGTCCATCAGCCGGCCGACGCGCAGCGATGCCTGAAGGCCGAGCGCGATTTCCGTCTGCATGTCGGCGAGTTTCTTCTGGTAAAGCTGCGTGCCGGCGAGCGGCTTGCCGAACTGTTTGCGGTCGAGGCCATATTGCCGGGCGCGGAACCAGCAATCTTCAGCGGCGCCCAGCACACCCCAGGAAATGCCGTAGCGGGCGCGGTTGAGGCAGCCGAACGGACCTTTGAGGCCGGAAACATTCGGCAGCAGCGCGTCTTCGCCGACTTCGACGCCATCCATGACGATTTCGCCTGTGATGGAGGCGCGCAGCGAAAGCTTGCCGCCGATCTTCGGGGCGGAGAGACCCTTCATGCCCTTTTCCAGCACGAAGCCGCGGATCTGGTTGTCATGCGCTTCCGATTTCGCCCAGACGACGAAGACATCGGCAATCGGCGCGTTGGAAATCCACATTTTCGAACCGCGCAGGCGATAACCGCCTTCGATCTTTTCCGCGCGGGTCTTCATGCCGCCGGGGTCGGAGCCGGCATCCGGCTCGGTGAGGCCGAAACAGCCGATCAGCTCACCGGAAACGAGGTCGGGTAGGTATTTCTTCTTCTGCTCGTCCGAGCCGTAAGCGAAGATCGGGTGAATGACGAGCGAGGACTGCACGCTCATCATCGAGCGGTAACCGCTATCGATGCGCTCCACCTCGCGGGCGACGAGGCCGTAAGCCACATAGCTTGCGTTGGCCGCGCCATATTCTTCCGGCAGGGTGACGCCGAGCAGGCCGGTGCGGCCCATCAGGCGGAACAGTTCCGGTTCGGTGGTCTCGGAAAGATAGGCTTCCTGAATGCGTGGCAGCAGTTCGGATTTGCCGAAGGCTTCGGCGCTGTCGCGGATCATCCGCTCGTCGTCGGTCAGTTGGTCTTCCAGCAGAAAAGGGTCCTGCCAATTGAATGCTGCGCGTTCGCTCACGTTTTCGCCTCCGGATTTGCTGGCCGGATTATTCGTATTCGAGCCGGATGGCACAAGCCATGTTTACTCATTTTTGCATTACATATAGTAATGGCTCATGACGTCTCTCAGCCGCAAACTCCTGCCCTCCACCAGCGCGCTCGCCGCCTTCGATTCCGTGGCTAGGCTCGGCAGTTTTTCCGCTGCCGCCGATGAGCTGGCGCTGACGCAGGGGGCGATCAGCCGGCAGGTTATGTCACTGGAAGAACAGCTTGGCGTGCGCCTCTTCGAGCGCGGTGCGCGCGGCGTGGCGCTGACGGCCGAAGGGCGGGTCTATGCGAAATCCATTGCTGCAGCCCTTGGCGAGATACGCTCCGCGTCCCTGCAGATCATGACCAAAACGCATGGCAATACGCTGAACCTCGCCATGCTGCCCACCTTCGGCACCCGCTGGCTTCTGCCGCGTATCCCGGATTTCGTGGCGAGCCACCCCGAAATCACCATCAATTTCGCCACCCGCATCGGCCAGTTCGACTTTGAGCGCGAGCAGCTGGATATGGCGATCCATATCGGCCAGGCCGACTGGCCGGGGGCGGAAAGCACATTCCTGATGCATGAAATGGTCGCGCCGGTGTGCAGCCCGCAATTCCTCAGCGCTCATCCCGTGGAAAAGGGAGAGGACATCGCCGCCCTGCCATTGCTCCACATGGCCTCGCGGCCGGGAGCGTGGGGCCACTGGTTCGAAAGCCTCGGCCTCTCGCTCGCCCTGCCGCAGGGCATGCGCTTCGAGCAGTTCTCCAGCGTGGCGCAGGCCTGCATTGCCGGGCTTGGCGTGGCGCTGATGCCGCTTTTCCTGATCGACAACGAGCTGAAATCGAAGCAACTGGTGAAAGCCTTCGATCATCAGGCAAAAAGCCCCAGTTCCTATTATGCCGTGGCGCCGCTTTCGCGCGCCAACCACGTGCCGGTCGTGCTGTTTCGTGACTGGCTGGTGCGGCAGGTGGAGGCCTACAGGGCAGCCAACACGCCAGCTGCGTAAAAATAATCGCTCGTTTTTCGGGCATTTAACGTTTGTGCCCAGCTTTTCGCCCCTTTTGCTGCTCTCAGGACTCGACAGGGCGACCTTGCTCGATTATCGTGATTAAACGTTTAATCAGCCCTTCCGGACCATCATGGCGTCGTCACGGCCTGCCACCAATCTGAGCGCGATCGCAGCGGCACTCGGCGTGTCGGCGGCAACCGTGTCCAATGCGCTCTCCGGCAAGGGCCGTGTTTCGCCTGAGCTGGTGGAGCGCATCCGCAAGACGGCGAGCGAACTGGGTTATGTGCCGAGTTCGGCGGGCAGGGCGCTGCGCACCGGCAGGACCGGTGTTCTGGGGCTGGTTCTCCCCGATATCGCCAATCCGCTTTTCCCGCAGATCGCGCAGGCCATTGAAAAGGCGGCGGTCACCGCCGGTTACGGCGTGCTGATTGCCGATGCCCGCGGCGAGATCGCCATGCAGACGGACGCCATCAACCGGCTGATCGAGCGTGGCGTGGACGGCATGGTGATTGTTCCCCGGCGCGGCACCCGCATTTCCGATGTCGATTGTCCCGTCGCGGTGATCGACAGCCCCTCGACACCGGGCAATACTGTTGCCGCCGACCACTGGGACGGCGGCCGGCAGGTCGGCGAATATCTGGCGGGGCTTGGCCATCGCAAGGTGGTGCTGGTGGGCAAGAACCGCGATTCCAACGTTCAGAACGACCGTCTTGGCGGCATTCGCGATGGTCTCGGCAAGGCGTGCCTGACACAGACGCTGTGGATAGATGGCATTGAAAAGGCAGGTGGCGCGGGCTGCCGGCTTGGTCTTGCAGAGAAGGTTGCCGAAGGTTTCACCGCCTTTGCCGCGGTTTCCGACCTGCATGCGCTGCGCGTGCTCACCGAATTGCAGCGCGAGGGCATCGAGGTGCCGGAAGAGGCGAGCGTCACCGGTTTTGACGATCTCATCTTTTCCGCCGTGGTTACCCCGCCGCTGACGACCATGCGTATGGATATGGGCCGTATCGCCGATCTCGCGGTCGGCGCGCTGCTGCGCGCGATCGATGGCGCGGGCGAAAATGGCGTCGCCATCGACGTGACGGCGGATATTTCGAAAGTACCGATGGCGCTGATCATGCGCGGCTCCACCGGCAAGGCAAAGCATGATGCGATTGAAGCCAAAAACACGACAGTAGGAGAACTCACACCATGAAAAAGATCATTTTTGCATCGGGCACCGCCCTGATGCTGACGATGGGAGCGGCGCAGGCCCAGGACAAGACGTTGACGATTTCCGTCTACGCCTTCGCGCAGGATGAATTCAAGGAACTGGTCTATACGCCCTTTGAGCAGAAATGCGGCTGCAAGCTGGTGGTCGAGACCGGCAACAGCGTCGAGCGTCTGGCCAAGATGGAGGCCAACAAGGCCAATCCGGTGGTCGATCTCGCCATCGTCTCCATGGCCGATGCGCTGTCTGCCACCCGCAAGGATCTGATCCAGAAGATCGATGCGTCCAAGGTTCCGAATATCGAAAAGCTCTATGACATCGCCAAGGATCCGAATGGCGACGGCATGAGCGTCGGCGTCAATTTCTACGCCACGTCAATCGTTTACCGCACCGACAAGATGAAGATCGACAGCTGGGCAGATCTTTTGAAGGACGGCATTGTCGACCACGTCGCCTTCCCGAATGTCACCACCAATCAGGGCCCGCCGGCGCTTTATATGCTCGGCAAGGCCATCGGCAAGGATACGCCCGATCTTTCCGGCGCCATCGAGGCCGTGGGCGAAAAGAAGGACGATATCGTCACCTTCTACGTCAAATCCTCGCAGCTGGTGCAGCTCATGCAGCAGGAAGAAATCTGGGCGGCGCCGATTGGCCGCTTCTCCTGGGCGCCTTTCACCAAGCTTGACCTGCCGCTCGCCTGGGCAACGCCCAAGGAAGGCCAGACCGGCGGCATGAACGTGCTCGTGGTGCCGAAGGGCACCAAGAACGAGGATCTTGCGCTGCAATTCATGGATTTCTGGCTGTCGACCGACGTCCAGAAGGCGCTGGCCGAAAAGCTGGTGGACAGCCCGACCAACAGCCAGGTCAAGGTATCCGACGAGGTGGCGAACAACATCACCTATGGTGATGAAACCGCCCGCAGCCTGCAGCTCATTCCGTCCGACGTGACGCTCGATAATCGCGACAAGTGGCTGTCGGAGTGGAATTCCAAGGTCGGCCAGTAAGTCCTTCACCCTTTGGAATGGGGCATTGAACGTCCGTCAGGGCAGCTCCATTCCCGGAAAAGCGGTTCGGTCGTCCCCTGACCGCTTTTCCACCTTCCAATTTCGCAGGCCGGTGCATCCGGCTGCCTTAACAACCGGCCCTCAGGCCGCTCAGGGAATAAACCCATGTTTCAGAACCGGGCCGAAGCGCTGGCGCTTGCCTTGCCCGCCGCAATTTTTGCGGCGGCGGTCTTTCTTGTGCCGGTCTTCATGCTTCTGTCGGAGGGCTTTCGCACCACTGACGGCTGGACATTGTCCGCCTATGCCGATTTCTTCTCCGATCCGCTGAACCAGACGGTTTTCCTGCGCACGCTGAAGCTCGGCGCGCTCGTCACCGTCGTTTCGGCGGTGGTCGGCTATGCGGCGGCTTTCGCCATCGTCAACCTGTCGCCGGGCAAGAAGGGCCATGTGGTCAATCTCGTCGTGCTGCCGCTGATGATTTCGCCGGTCGCGAGAACCTATGCCTGGATCGTCATTCTCGGCAGAACCGGCATCGTCAATCAGGCGCTGCAGGCGGTGGGCCTCAGCGACGCGCCGATCCGCATCCTGTTTTCCGAAACGGCCGTTTTCATCGGCCTTCTGCAACTGTTCCTGCCGCTGATGATCATCTCCCTCATCAGCGCGCTGGAAAACATGCCGAAGGATACGATCGCGGCTGCCCGCGTGCTCGGCGCAAGCTGGCTGCAGGTGTTCTGGAAAGTCATCCTGCCGCTCACCAAGGAAGGGCTGGTCGTCGGCGGCACGCTGGTCTTCACCGGTTCGCTGACGGCCTATATCACGCCGGCCATCCTCGGCGGTTCCAAGGTGCTGATGCTGGAAACCCTGCTTTACCAGCAGGTGACGGTTTCCAACAATTTTGTCGCCGCCAGCGTCATCGCCTTCATCCTGATCGTCATGAGCTTTGCCGCCAATATCCTGCTGAAGCGCATCGCCACC
This sequence comes from Rhizobium sp. UGM030330-04, assembly GCF_003208455.1. Taxonomy (NCBI): domain Bacteria; kingdom Pseudomonadati; phylum Pseudomonadota; class Alphaproteobacteria; order Hyphomicrobiales; family Rhizobiaceae; genus Rhizobium; species Rhizobium sp. UGM030330-04. Next base: position 33,493 of record NZ_QKML01000008.1, on the reverse strand, counting down.
GCAAGGAACAAGAAATGACCCGGCAGCTCTTCATTCCGCTCACGCTTCTCCTCGTTGTCGGTTTCCTCATCGGGCCGTTTCTCATCATCGTCGCGGCCTCGTTTTCGGCCGGGGATACGCTCGCCTTTCCGCCGCAGGGCTTTTCGCTGAAATGGATCGCCAAGGTCTTCACCGTGGAAAGTTTTCGCGAGAGCTTTGCCATGTCGATGTTCCTTGCCATCGGCGGCACGTTCACGGCGCTCGTCCTCGGCATTCCTGCTTCCTACGCCATGTCGCGCTACAAGCTGCCCTTTGCCGAAACGGTGCGGACTATCGTTTCCGCGCCCATCATCGTGCCCGGCATCATCGTTGGTCTGGCGCTGCTGCGTTACTTCGTGGTGCCCTTCGGCATCGGTATCACGCTTGCCCTGTTTCTTGCCCACACCGCGCTCATCCTGCCCTATGCGGTGCGGGTGGTGTCGGCCAGCCTCAACAATCTGCGCTCGGATATTGAGGAGGCTGCGGTGCTGCTCGGTTCGTCGCGGGTGGGGGCGTTTTTCCGGGTGGTGCTGCCGAATATTCGCGGCGGCATTCTCTCTGCCTTCATTCTCGGTTTCGTGACGAGTTTCAACCAGGTGCCGGTATCGCTGTTCCTGTCCGGTCCCGGCGTGCGCACGCTGCCCATCGACATGCTGGGTTACATGGAAATCGTCTTCGATCCTTCCGTGGCCGCACTTTCCTCGCTGCTCGCCTTCCTTTCCATCGGCATCGTCTTTATGGCCGAACGTTTTCTGGGGTTCTCCCGTTATGTCTGACGCAAATTACCTTTCGCTCAAAAAAGTCTCGCTCGCCTATGGCGGCAATGTCGCCGTCAAGGACCTCGATCTCGATATCCGCAAGGGCGAGCTGCTCGCGCTTCTCGGGCCTTCCGGCTGCGGCAAGACCACGACGATGCGCGCCATTGCCGGGCTGATGCCGGTGGCGGGTGGAAGCATCGATCTCGATGGCGCAGACATTACCCGGGTGGCCGCCAACAAGCGCGCCGTCGGGCTGGTGTTCCAGTCCTACGCGCTCTTCCCGCATCTGACGGTTTACGAAAACGTCGCCTTCGGCCTGAAGCTCAAGGGCATGAACGGCAAGGCGCTGGAGGACAAGGTCGCCTCCGGCCTGAAGTCTGTCGGATTGTCGAACTTCGCCTCGCGCAAGCCGGCGGAATTATCAGGCGGCCAGCAGCAGCGCGTGGCCCTGGCGCGTTCCATGGTCATGGAACCCAAAGTGCTGCTGCTCGATGAGCCGCTTTCCAATCTCGACGCCCGCCTGCGTCTTGAAATGCGTACCGAATTGCAGCGCGTGCAGAAGGAAACCGGCGTGACGATGATCTTCGTCACCCATGACCAGATCGAGGCGCTCGCGCTGGCCGACCGCATTGTCGTCATGAAGGGCGGCAAGATTGAGCAGATCGGCACGCCGGAAGAGATCTACAACGCGCCGGTTTCGTCCTTCGTGGCGGATTTCGTCGGCTTTGAAAACATCTTCGCGCTGGAAGGTGGCGCGTTGAAAACCGCAAACGGCACAACACCGCTTCCCGGACCAGTCCTTTCAGCATCCGGACTGGCCTGGCGGCCGCGCATGGTCACCCTCGGTTCAGGTCCTTTCCAGGGAACCGTGCGCGGCACCTCCTTTGCCGGCAACAGCCGCGAATATCTGCTGGATACGCCGCTCGGGCCCATCAAGGCGGAAACCGATGCGGCGCTTGCCGCGCATGTCATCGGCGATACGCTCGCCTTCGACCTGCCGGTCGAAAAGGCGGCGAGCCTCAAGGTGTTCAACTGACCATGGGCGTGTGGATCGATACCGATATGGGCTTTGACGATATCGCCGCCATCATGGTGGTGCAATCGGCAGGCCTTGCCATCGACGGCATTTCGCTGGTCTTCGGCAATGCAACGCTTCAGGCGGTTTGCCGCAATGCCGCCGGAGCGGTCTCAGCTTTTGGCTGGTCGATGCCGATCCATCAGGGCCGCGCCATGCCGGTGCTCGGCGCGCTCGAAACCGCGCAATGTATTCTGGGCGATAGCGGCATTCCGACCGTCGGCCAAAGCCTGCCGGACGCGCCGGCCTTGCCGAAAAGCGATGCCTTTGCCGCGCTCTGCAACTGGCTGGAGGGAGCAGGCGAGAAGCGCATACTCGCGCTTGGACCGCTCACCAATATCGCCGCACTCTGCCTCGCCCGGCCCGATCTTGCCGCAAAAATCTCCGATCTCACCTGGATGGGGGGCGGCGTGACCAGCGGCAACCATACCGCCTCGGCCGAATTCAACGCCTTTGCCGATCCGGAAGCGCTGGCCATCGTGCTTTCCCACGGCCTGCCGCTGCGCATGGTCGATCTGGACGCCTGCCGCAAGGTTATGGCCTCGCTGGACGATGTGCTGCCGATCCGCAATGCCGGCGGCAAGAATGCCGGGCTGATCGCCGATCTGCTGGAAGGTTTCATCGGCATTGCCACCAGCCGTGGCAGGGCGGCCATGGCGCTTTACGATCCCGTCGCCGCCGTTGCCTTCACCTCCGGCCTCATTGGCTGGCGGCAGGCGCGGATTGATGTGGAGCTTCATTCCACCTTGACCCGGGGCAGAACGGTGGTCGAGCTGCGTGCCGGCAAGGTTGAAGCGTTTAATGCGCATGTCGCCGAAACAGTTCAAGCGGAGGGCGCGAAGGTAGCTGTGCTGGAGGCATTGCGCCGGGAGGCTGCCCGATGAGCGCGAACTCCACGACACGCGAGCCTGCCGATCTCACCGATGATGTGCTGCGCACCCGTGCGGTTGCCGCCGCACGCGGCGATGCGCCTTTTGATGTTCTCGTCACCGGCGGAACGCTGGTCGATGTGGTGACGGGTGAGCTTCGCGCCGCCGATATCGGCATTGTCGGCCCGCTGATCGCCAGTGTGCACGAACCGGCAAGCCGCAGCGACGCTGTGCGGACCATCGATGCGGCGGGCGCCTATGTCTCGCCCGGCCTCATCGATACGCACATGCATATCGAAAGTTCGATGGTCACACCGGCCGCCTATGCGGTGGCGGTGGTTGCCCGTGGCGTCACCACCATCGTCTGGGACCCGCATGAATTCGGCAATGTGCATGGTGTCGATGGCGTTCGATGGGCGGCGAAGGCTATCGAAAACCTGCCCCTGCGCGCCATTCTGCTGGCACCTTCCTGTGTTCCTTCCGCGCCGGGGCTGGAGCGCGGCGGGGCGGATTTCGACGCCGCCATTCTTGCCGATCTCCTGTCATGGCCCGAAATCGGCGGTATTGCGGAAATCATGAACATGCGTGGCGTCATCGAGCGCGATCCGCGCATGAGCGGCATCGTGCAGGCCGGGCTTGTCTCGGAAAAGCTGGTCTGCGGCCATGCACGCGGCCTGAAGGATGCCGATCTCAACACTTTCATGGCGGCGGGCGTCTCTTCCGATCATGAACTGGTCTCGGGCGAAGACCTGATGGCGAAACTGCGGGCAGGAATGACCATCGAACTGCGCGGCTCGCACGATCACCTGCTGCCGGAATTCGTGGAGGCTCTGAACGCGCTCGGCCACCTGCCGCAGACGGTGACGCTGTGCACCGACGATGTGTTCCCTGACGATCTGTTGCAGGGCGGTGGGCTTGACGATGTGGTGCGCCGCCTTGTCCGTTATGGCCTGAAGCCAGAATGGGCACTGCGCGCGGCAACGCTGAATGCTGCCCAAAGGCTCGACCGTGCCGATCTCGGCCTCATCGCCGCCGGTCGCCGCGCCGATATTGTCGTCTTCGAGGATTTGAGCGGTTTTGCCGCCCGCCACGTTCTGGCCTCGGGCAGGGCGGTTGCGGAAGGTGGACATATGCTCGTCGACGTTCCGGCCTGCGATGCGGCGGCGCTCGAAGGTTCGATGAAGCTGCCGCTGCGCGTAGCCGATGATTTCCGGGTTGCCTCCGAAGGCGTGAAGGTGCGCATCGCCACCATCGACCGCCCGCGCTTCACGCAATGGGGCGAGACGGAAGCCGAGGTGAAGGACGGTTTTGTCGTTCCGCCCGAAGGCGCGACGATGATTTCCGTCACCCATCGCCACGGCATCGCCGAGCCGACCACCAGAACCGGCTTCCTCACCGGCTGGGGAAACTGGAACGGCGCCTTTGCCACCACGGTCTCGCATGACAGCCATAACCTCACCGTTTTCGGCGGTAATGCCGAGGACATGGCACTCGCCGCCAATGCGGTGATCGCCACGGGCGGCGGCATGGCTGTCGCCTCAGAGGGCAAGGTTACCGCGCTGCTCCCGCTGCCGCTCTCCGGCCTTGTATCCGATGCGCCGCTTGAAGATGTCGCACGGGCTTTCGAGGAATTGCGCGAAGCCGTCGGCAAGGTGGTGGAATGGCAGCCGCCCTATCTCGTCTTCAAGGCCTGTTTCGGCGCCACGCTCGCCTGCAATATCGGCCCCCACCAGACGGATATGGGTATCGCCGACGTTCTGACGGGCAGGGTGATGGAAAGCCCGGTGATCGCCGTTCTCGAATAGCGGGCGGGGCCCGCCTCTCCGCGTCGCGGTTACTCGCCCTGCGGTAATGGCTGGCCTTGTGTTTCACGCGCGGCAGTGCGGGCTGCGACCACGAAGTTCTTCACCACGGGGGATGTCGTTCCGCGCCGGTAGGCGAGCGATATGGAAAGCCGTGGCGGCGGGCCGCTGGAGGGCAGCAGGACGATATTCTGCATTTTTACCTGCGCCACGGATTCCGGAACGAGGGAGACGCCGAGTTCGGCCGCGACCAGCGACAGGATGGAGACGATATGGGGTGCGGCCGGCCCCAGGCGGGGCGTGAAGCCGGCATCCTCGCAGGCCTTTATCGATGCATCGTGAAGGCTGGTCCCGATGCTGCGCGGGGTGAGGATAAACGGGTCGTCACGCAATTCCGGAAGGTCGATCATGGTGCCGCGCCGGGCGAGGGGATGCGACACAGGCAGCGCCACCAGAAGCGGTTCGTCTGCAAGCACTTCCTCGTAAAGCGCCTCGGGATCGGACTGGGACGGTCGCAGGAGCGCCACGTCCAGCCGGTCTTCGAGCAGGGCCGGCGTCAGCAACAGGGCGTTTGCCTCCATCACCTGAAGCTCGACGTCGGGATATTTGTTTCTGTAGGCGCGTATGCATGCCGGGACGAGAGGGTTGAGCGCCGCCGTGCCGGTAACGCCTATTCTCAATATGCCGGTCTCGCCGGCCGCTGCCCTTCGCGCAAGCCTGACGCCTTCGTTCACCTGATGCGGAATATGGCTGACGGCGGTGCGAAACGCCTGCCCCGCCGGCGTCAGTTCCGCCCCATGTGCGAGACGCCGGAACAGCCGCACGCCGATTTCCTGCTCCAGAAGTTTTATCTGCTGGCTTAGCGGCGGCTGGGCGATGCCGAGCTGCTCCGCTGCCCGCGTGAAGCTGCCCTCACTGGCGATGGCCAGAAAATAACGGATGTGCCGCAGTTCCATGATATTAGATCCAGATATAACATTCGCGCATTCCATATATTAGAATGAAAGTCAGGGCTGCGCTATAGCTGGTGCCGAAAAGGACAAGCCGATGCGCCAGCTCAACAGACAGGATTTCACGCCACCGATCGTCATGACGGCGGACCCGCCTGACGTGCTCTGGATCAGACATGGAAGCCGCCAGTTTCGCAGGGCGAGTGCCGCGCTTTTTCTCGCCGGCTTTGCCAGCTTCTCGTTGATCTATTGCGTTCAGCCGCTTCTGCCGGAATTCCCGGCGGAATTCGGCATCAACCCTGCGACCGCGTCGCTGGCCCTGTCCCTGACGACGGGCACGCTTGCTTTCGCCATCCTTCTCAGCGGTGCTTTTGCGCAGCTTTTCACCCGCAGAAACCTGATGTTCGTGTCGATGATGATGGCCGCCATCGCCAATATCATTGCGGCGAGCACGCAGGGCTGGTTGTGGCTTCTTGCCGCCAGGGCGCTGGAAGGCTTCGTTCTCGGTGGCGTTCCGGCCGTCGCCATGGCCTATCTCGCGGAGGAGATCGAACCTTCCAGCCTCGGCAAGGCGATGGGGCTTTATGTCGGCGGGACGGCCTTCGGTTCCATGGCCGGGCGCGTCGGCATGGGGCTGGTTTCGGCTTACACCTCGTGGCAGGTGGCGATGTATGCGCTGGGTGCGATCTGTGTTGTCGCAGCCATCGGCTTTCTCCTGCTGCTTCCGCCGTCACGCAACTTCCGGCCGCAGCATATGCCGGTGAAAACCCATCTGAGAATATGGGCGCAACATCTCAAGAACCCTGAGCTTCGGCGGTTCTATTTCGTCGGCGCGATGTTGACGAGCGTATTCACCACCGTCTTCAACTATTGCGCCTTCCGTCTGGTGGCGCCGCCCTACGAGCTGGGCCGGACCGCCGTCAGCATGATTTTCCTTACCTTCGCCCTGGGGATCGTCGCATCCTCCTATGGCGGGGCGCTGGTCGACCGTTTCAGCCGGCGGATCATGCTGACCGTTGCCTTCTCGACAATTCTTGCCGGCATCCTGCTGACATTTGCGTCCAGCGTCATTCTCATCGTGGTTGGAATTGCGGCAATCACGGTCGGATTTTTTATTGGTCATTCGGCGGCAAGCAGCGGTGTCGGCGCTCATGCGGGCGCTGCCAAAAGCCACGCTTCCGCCCTCTACCTGCTGTTTTATTATTGTGGGGCAAGCATCACCGGCTGGGCCGGCGGCTGGTTCTGGATCCATGCCGGCTGGCCGGGCATCATGGCCATCACGGCCAGCTGCGCGTTTGCCGGCATTGTCGCCAGCCTTTATCGCTCCGGCGCACGGCCGGTCCGGACCGAGTGAAGGCCAGGCGCGTTCAACCCATACGGTCGAGCGGGGCGTTACTCCGCCGCCAGCTCCTGCTCCACCAGCGTGCTCCAGAAAGCGACGCCCGGCACGATGGCCGCGTCGTTGAAGTCGTAGGAAGTGTTGTGATGCAGCGCGCCATCCACCGCCGGGCCGTTGCCGAGCCAGACATAGCAGCCGGGAGCTTCGCCCGCGAAGAAGGCGAAGTCGTCGCCGGCGGTCGAGGGCGGGAAGGTGGTGCGGGTTTTGTTGCCGAACACCGTTTTTGCGGCCCTCAGCGCCCGTTTTGTCGCCTCCGCTTCGTTGATGACGGGCGGGATGCGGCGGATGAATTCATAATCCGCCTCGATGCCGAACATCGCCGCCGTGCCCTTTGCCAGCCTGCCGATTTCCGCTTCCAGCTGGTCGCGCACATCGGGCGCATAGGCACGCGCCGTGCCGCCGATTTCGACGAGATCGGGAATGACGTTGAGCGCCTTCGGATCGCCCGCCTGCACCGAACAGGCGCTGACCACGGCGGGCTGCAGCGGATCGACCACGCGGCCGACGATGGTTTGCAGCGAGGCGAGGAAGGTGCCCGCCGCCGTCACCGGATCGCGGCCGAGATGCGGCTTGGCGCCATGGGTGCCGATGCCCCTGAAGGTGACGCGCCAGCTGTCGGACGAGGCGAGCTGCGGGCCTTCGACCACGGCCATTTCATCGATGCCAAGCCCCGGCATATTGTGCAGCCCATAGACCGCATCGCAGGGGAACAGGTCGAACAGCCCGTCTTCCACCATCTTTTTCGCGCCGCCGCGGCCTTCTTCGGCCGGCTGGAAAATGAAATGCACGGTGCCGGAAAAATCGCGGGTCTTTGCGAGATAACGTGCGGCACCCAGCAGCATGGCGGTGTGGCCATCATGGCCGCAGGCATGCATCTTGCCCGGAAATTTCGATTTATAGGGCCGGTCGGGAACCTCAGGCATGGCAAGCGCATCCATGTCGGCACGCAGGCCGATACTGCGGGTGCCGTTGCCCACCTGCAGCGTGGCGACCACACCGGTGCCGCCGAGACCGCGATGCACCTTCAGTCCCGCCCTTTCGAGGAGGTCGGCGACGATGGCGCTGGTTCTTTCCTCTTCAAAGCCCAGTTCGGGATGCGCGTGCAGGTCGTGGCGAAGCTCCGTCAGGAATGGCAGGTCCTCACCGATCCGGTCCAGCAGTCTCATGGGCAGCTTGTCCTTGAATATGGGAAAAACCCGCGTCATAGGTGGGTTCATCCGAATGCCTGTTGCTTTTTTCTCTTCTAGAGCATTTCCAGCAAAAGTGTGTAGCGGTTTTGCGTTCGGAAATGCGTAAAACTAAAGAGTTAGGGTATTTCCGCGTTTCGGAGAAAAACGGAAATACCCTAACGGAAAAAGCCAATGAAATGAACCCGCAGCGTCTCTGTGGTTGCTGAAATGACAAATCTGCCGAACGGGATTGGCGCGGCCGAAAACCGCCTCCGCCTAGCGCCATCCCGGTTCTGAAAGGAAAAACCGATGCCATCACCCGCGTCGCCTGCCACCCCGTCTCCCGCCGCGCCGCACGAGTTCTGGCAGGAGATACATCCGCCCCGCACCTTTGAAACGGCAGGCTCGCATTCCACCTTCTTTCCGGCGGCACTGGATGACGGCCGGCAGATATGCCTGCCGATAAGGCCGCTGGCGGATGGGGAACATGCGCTGGCCTCGCTCATCGTCAACCAGGCCTCTTTTGAGGTGCTCGAGGCGCTGGCGGCCGATCTTGCCGCAAAGCTTCTTCCCTTCAAACCGGATGTCGTCATCGGCCTGCCGACGCTGGGGCTGACGCTTGCCGCCGCCGTTGCCCGGCATCTCGGCCATTCCCGTTACGTGCCGCTCGGCACCTCGCGCAAATTCTGGTATCTGGAGGAATTGTCGGTGCCGATGTCCTCCATCACCACGAGGCAGGAAAAACGGCTTTATATCGATCCGCGCATGCTGCCGCTCATTGAGGGCAGGCGCGTGGCGCTGGTGGATGATGTGATCTCCAGCGGCAGTTCCATCATATCGGGTCTTTCGCTGCTCGCCGCCTCCGGCATTCGGCCCGCCGTCATCGGTGCGGCCATGCTGCAATCGGATCGCTGGCGGGAAAAAATCGCCGCTTTCGGGCCGGAATGGCCGGAGCGGGTGAGGGGCGTTTTTTCAACGCCGCTGCTCACGAAAACGGAAGGCGGCTGGCGCGCTTGACGTTGCGCAAGTTCCGGCAAAAGGCAAGTGGTGATAATTTCACCGCTGCCTAATTTGTGTCTTGCGAAGCTCGGAGAGATCGTCCTAAGATCGTCTCCGACAGACAATAGCGGTCGGTGAATAATACGCCGGTTTGCTTTCGCGCGGTGTCATTCCGGCGTCTGCCCACCCCCGTTTGTTCTTTCCGATGACTGGAATTTCTTCCCATGCATGCAGTATTCGACGGTCATAATGATGTGCTGCTTCGGTTGTGGCGCAACAGCAAGGCCGGTGCCGATCCGGTTGCGGAATTCAAAAACGGCACGCGCGAAGGCCATATTGACGGGCCACGGGCCAGGGCCGGCGGTCTCGGCGGCGGCATCTGCGCCATCTACATTCCATCAGGCGATCTGATCCTGCAGGAGCCGGACGCGAACGGCCATTACGATACGCCGCTCGCGGCTCCGCTTGAGCGTCAACCCTCACTCGACATCGCCATGGAAAAAGCCGCGATCGCGCTCAGGCTCGATCGCGCCGGCGCATGGCGGCTGTGCCGTTCCACAGCCGATATCCGCGAGGCTTTCGCCGAGGATATTTTCGCCGCCGTGCTGCATATGGAAGGCTGCGAGGCGATCGGCGCCGATCTCGACGCGCTGGAGGTGTTTCACGCCGCCGGCCTGCGCTCGCTTGGCCCGGTCTGGAGCCGGCACAATATCTTCGGCCACGGCGTTCCCTTTTCCTATCCGATGTCGCCCGACACCGCGCCCGGTCTGACCGATGCCGGTTTCGCGCTGGTGAAGGAGTGCAACCGGCTCGGCATCCTCATCGATCTCGCGCATATAACCGAAAAAGGCTTCTGGGATGTGGCGAAGACCACCAACCAGCCGCTGATCGCCAGCCATTCCAACGCGCATGCGCTTACCCCCGTCGCCCGCAATCTCACCGACCGGCAGATGGATGCCATCAAGGAAAGCGGCGGGCTGGTGGGCCTCAACTATGCCGTGACCATGCTCAGGTCCGATGCGCGTGACATTGCCGATACGCCGCTTTCCGACATGGTGCGCCATATCGACTACATGGTGGAGCGTATGGGCATCGATTGCGTGGCGCTTGGATCGGATTTCGATGGCGCGACGGTACCCGTCGGCATCGCCGATGCCAGCGGCAACCACAATCTGGTTGCGGCGCTGAAATCGGCGGGCTACGGTGATGGAGAACTTGCTAAAATATGCCGGGAAAACTGGCTGCGCGTTTTGTCCGAGGCCTGGCACGAGGCGGCCTGAAGACGGCTAATCACGAGTGAAATCAATCTTATAACAAAAGGGGAGATCCTATGATCAAATCGCTCAACAAATCCATGCGTATCCTCAGCACCAGCGCCGCCTTGTCGCTGATGATGCTGTCGGCGCCGCACGCTTTCGCTGCCACCCCGGCCGATACGCTGGTTGAAGGTTTCGCCATCGATGACATCATCACGCTCGATCCGGGCGAGGCTTTCGAACTGTCTGCCGCCGAAGTTACCGGCAATACCTATAGCAAGCTCGTCTCCATCGATCTCAACGACACTTCCAAGGTGACCGGTGATCTGGCGGAGAGCTGGACGACCTCCGAGGATGGCCTGACCTATACGTTCAAGCTGAAATCCGGTCTTAAATTCGCCTCCGGCAATCCGGTCACGGCTGAAGACGTGGCCTTCTCCTTCGAGCGGGCGGTGAAGCTCGACAAGTCGCCGGCATTCCTGCTGACACAGTTCGGCCTCAGCGGTGACAACGTCAACGAAAAGGCCAAGGCTGCCGACGAACACACCTTCGTGCTGACGGTCGACAAGCCCTATGCGCCGAGCTTCGTGCTGAACGTGCTCACCGCAACCGTCGCTTCGGTGGTCGACAAGAAGCTCATCACCGAAAAGGCGAAGTCGGTCACGCCGAGTGCCGATTACAAATACGACACGGATTTCGGCAACGAATTCCTGAAGACCGGTTATGCCGGTTCCGGCCCCTACAAGATCCTTGGCTGGAAGGCCAACGAGGCCGTCATCCTCGAAGCCAATCCGAATTATTACGGTGAGAAGCCGAAGCTGAAGCGCGTCGTCTATCGCCACATGAAGGAAAGCTCCGGCCAGCGCCTGGCGCTTGAAAACGGCGATATCGATGTTGCCCGTAACCTCGAGCCGGGTGACATGGAGGCCGTTTCCAAGAAGGAAGGCCTTGCCGTCACCTCCGCGCCCAAGGGCACCGTCTATTACTTCAGCCTCAACCAGAAAAATGAGAACCTGAAGAAGCCAGAGGTCATCGAGGCGTTCAAATATTTGGTCGACTATGACGCCATCGGCGCGACGATCATCAAGGGTATCGGCGAAATCCACCAGACCTTCCTGCCGAAGGGCCAGCTCGGCGCACTTGACGAGAACCCCTACAAGCTCGACGTCGCCAAGGCGAAGGAGCTTCTCGAAAAGGCCGGACTGAAGGACGGCTTCACCGTGACCATGGATGTGCGCAACACCCAGCCTGTGACCGGCATTGCCGAAAGCGTGCAGCAGACGCTGGCGCAGGCCGGCATCAAGCTGGAAATCATTCCGGGTGACGGCAAGCAGACGCTGACCAAATACCGCGCCCGCACCCATGATATCTACATCGGTCAGTGGGGTTCGGACTATTTCGACCCGAACTCGAATGCGGAAACCTTCACCATCAACTACGACAATTCCGATGAGGGCAAGAACAAGACGCTCGCATGGCGCAATGCCTGGGACGTTCCTGATCTGACCAAGGAAACCCAGTCGGCACTTTTGGAGAAGGACAACGCCAAGCGCGCCGCCATCTATGAAAACCTGCAGAAGGAAGTTCTGGCGAAGGGTCCCTTCGTCATCATCTTCCAGCAGACCGAAGTGGCCGGTTATTCCGCCAAGCTGAAGGGCCTGAAGCTCGGCCCGAGCTTCGACACCAACTACGTCTACACCATCTCCAAGGAATGATCCGGAAGGATCGGTCTCTTGAGCATGGTTGAAGCAAACAGCAGGGCGAGGCACGGCAAACGCCGTGCCAATGCCCGCGTGAAAGCCGTTCTCGGCTTCGCCGTCACCGTCATCACCACCTTTCTCGGGCTGATGGCGGTCACATTTTTCATTGGCCGCGTCGTTCCGATCGATCCCGCACTGGCGATCGTCGGTGACCGTGCGCCCGCACATGTGGTCGAGCGGGTGCGCGAGCAGCTCGGCCTCAACCTGCCGCTCTGGCAGCAATTTTTCCTTTACCTGAAACAGGCGCTTTCGGGCGATTTCGGCACCTCCGTCCTCACTACCAATCCTGTCATGGAGGATATCAAGCGGGTGTTTCCGGCAACCATCGAGCTTGCCACGATCGGCACGGTCATCGGCGCCGTCTTCGGCATTCCGCTCGGCGTGCTTGCCGCCGTCAAGCGCGGCAGCATCGCCGATCAGATCGTGCGCGTCATCGGCCTCATCGGTTATTCCGTGCCGATCTTCTGGCTCGGCCTGCTCGCGCTGCTCGTCTTTTACGCCCGGCTGCAATGGGTCGCTTATCCCGGCCGCATGGACATCGTCTATGAATTCACCTTCACGCCGGTCACGGGTTTCTTCCTGATCGATGCGATCTGGCAGCGGCAATGGGACGTGTTGTGGGATCTCTTCCGCCACATCATTCTGCCCGCTTCTCTGCTCGGTTATTTTTCGCTGGCCTATATCAGCCGCATGACACGCTCCTTCATGCTGAACGAGCTTGCCCAGGAATATATCGTCGCGGCCCGCGCCAAGGGGCTTTCGGAAACCCGCATCATCTGGTTCCACGCGCTGCGCAATGCCGCCGTGCCGCTGGTGACCGTGATTGCGCTCTCCTATGCCGGTCTGCTCGAAGGTTCGGTGCTGACCGAAACCATCTTCGCCTGGCCGGGCCTTGGCCTCTACATCACCAATTCCCTGCAGAATGCGGATATGAATGCCGTTCTCGGCGGCACGATCGTGATCGGTGCCATCTTCGTCGGCATCAATCTCTTCTCCGATCTGCTTTACCGGACGCTCGATCCAAGGACGCGCAGCCGATGACGATTTCGACAGATACGATCAAACCCTATAGCCGCGAATGGTTGCTCTCCGACCGGCCGGCCTCGCGCAAACAGGCACGGCTTGGCCGCGCCTATGTCATCTGGCGGCGGTTTTCGGAAAACCGGCTGGCGCTGCTCGGGCTGGCCATCATCATCGCGCTGCTGTTCGTTGCGCTGTTTGCCGATGTGCTGGCCCCGCATAACCCTGTGCAGGGCGACCTGCGCAATGCGCGGCTGTTGCCGCCCGGCACGGAGGGCTATTTGCTCGGCACCGACGATCAGGGCCGCGATATTCTCTCGCGCCTCATCCACGGTTCGCGGCTGACGCTGTTCGTGGTGCTTTTGGTCGCCATCATCGCAGCGCCCGTCGGCCTCATCGTCGGCACCGTTTCCGGTTACGCCGGCGGCTGGGTGGATGCGGTCCTGATGCGGATCACCGATATCTTCCTTGCCTTTCCGAAGCTCGTTCTGGCGCTGGCGCTCGTCGCGGCACTCGGGCCGGGCATCGAGAATGCGGTGCTCGCCATCGCGCTCACCTCGTGGCCGCCCTATGCGCGCATCGCCCGCGCCGAAACCATGACCTTCCGCAATTCCGATTTCATCGCTGCGGTGAAGCTCATGGGGGCATCGCCTTTCCGCATTGTCCTCAAACACGTCATGCCGCTCTGCCTGTCATCGCTCATCGTGCGTGTGACGCTGGATATGGCGGGCATCATCCTCACCGCCGCCGGCCTTGGTTTCCTCGGCCTCGGCGCACAGCCGCCGCTGCCGGAATGGGGGGCGATGATCGCGTCCGGGCGCCGCTTCATCCTCGACCAATGGTGGGTTGCGGCCATGCCGGGTGTGGCGATCCTCATCGTCAGCCTCGGTTTCAACCTGCTGGGCGACGGTCTGCGCGATGCGCTGGACCCCAAGGAGGCGGGCCAATGAGCGCGCCGCTTCTGACCGTAGAGAACCTGCGCGTGTCCTTCCCCACCCGCACCGGGCTGGTGGAGGCGGTGCGCGGCGTGTCCTTCACGCTCGGCCGCGAGCGTCTCGGCATCGTCGGCGAATCCGGCTCCGGCAAGTCGCAGACCGGCCGCGCCATCATGGGGCTGACGCCGAAAAGCGCGCGCATCGAGGCGGATGCGCTGCGCTTCGGTGATATCGATCTGCTCAAGGCGTCTGCAAAGGAGCGGCGGATCATGCGCGGCAAACGCATGGCCATGATCCTGCAGGACCCGAAATATTCGCTGAACCCGGTGATGACCATCGGCCGCCAGATCATGGAAACCTTGCGGACCCACGAAAAGATCGGCAGCGGCGAGGCGCGCCAGCGCACGCTTGCCATGCTCGAAGCCGTGCAGATCCGCGACCCGGAACGCGTGTTCGATCTTTACCCGCACGAGGTGTCCGGCGGCATGGGCCAGCGCGTCATGATTGCCATGATGCTGGTCTGCGGCCCGGAGCTGCTGATCGCCGACGAACCGACTTCGGCGCTCGACGTGACGGTTCAGCTGGAAGTGCTCGATATTCTCGACAAGCTGGTGCGCGACCGTGGCATGGGGCTGATCTTCGTCAGCCACGATCTCAGGCTCGTCTCCTCCTTCTGCGACCGTGTTCTTGTCATGTATGCCGGAAAGGTGGTGGAGGAGCTTGCTTCCGCCAATCTGAAGGAGGCCAAACACCCCTATACGCAGGGGCTGTTGAACTGCCTGCCGGAAATCGGCGGCCACCGGCATCCGCTGCCGGTTCTGGAACGCAAGCCGGAGTGGCGCGCATGAGTTCAGTTCTTTCCGTCCGCGACATGGTGGTCGATTTCGACGGTTACATCGCGCTCGACAGCGTCAGCATCGATGTGGCTGAGGGCGAATCTTTCGGTATCGTCGGCGAGTCCGGTTCCGGCAAATCGACGCTGCTGCGCGCCATTGCCGGCCTCAACCATTTCGATGAAGGCTCCTTGACGGTGGCCGGACGCTCCTATGCCGGCAAGCGTCGCGACAAGAGCTTCTATAGCGACGTGCAGATGGTGTTTCAGGACCCCTATGGTTCCCTTCACCCGCGCCAGACGGTGGATGCGCTGCTGCTTGAGCCGCTGGTCATCCACGGTCTCGACAATCGCGAACAGCGCATTGCCCGGGCGCTGGACGAGGTGGGGCTCGGTTCCGGCTTCCGCTTCCGCTATTCGCACCAGCTTTCCGGCGGCCAGCGCCAGCGCATCGCCATTGCGCGTGCGCTGATCGTCGAGCCGAAAATCCTGCTGCTGGATGAGCCGACCTCGGCGCTCGACGCCTCCATTCAGGCCGAAATCCTCAACCTTCTGGAACAGGCCCGCAAGGACCGCAATCTCACCTTTGTCATGGTCAGCCACGATCTCGGCGTCATCAGCCATATGTGCGATCGGCTCGCGGTGATGAAAAGCGGCAAGGTGGTGGAAATGCTGGAGGCGGAAGCGCTGGAAAGCCGCGAGTTCAGCGCGGATTATACGAGGCGGCTGCTGGTGGCGAGCGAGGGTTTCAAACGCGCTTGAGGTGCCGCTATAGTCGGGTCAAATGACATCTTCCGTCATTCCGGCCTTGAGCCGGAATCCAGCGACCGCGCGTCTGCGCGGTCAGAGACTCTATTGCGATCAAGGACTTGATCGCGCTGGATGCCGGGTCAAGCCCGGCATGACGGACGGTGTCGGCCAAAACAAGGTATCCAGACCATGCAATTGCGCGCATTGATGTATTTCGACGAACTGGTCCGCACCAACTCCATGCGCGCCGCGGCGGAAAACCTGAATGTGGCGCCGACGGCGGTGAGCCGGCAGATCGAGAACCTCGAATATTATTTCGGCTCGCCGCTGGTGGAGCGTTCCAGCCGCGGCGTGAAGTTGACCGCTGCGGGAGAGCTGCTCGCCGCCCGCGCCGGCAAGACGCTACGGGAACTCGACCATGTTCATCAGCTCATTGACGATCTGAAAGGCCTCCAGCGCGGCCGCGTCACGGTCTATGCCAATGGCGCGACGGTGGCGAACCTTCTGGCGCCGGTGCTGGCGCAGTTCAGCCTGAAATACCCAAAACTGCGTTTCGAGGTGCATATTACCAGCGCCCGGCAGGCGATGGAGGCATTGGGCGCGGCGGAGGCCGATCTGGTCGTCAGCCTGTTCGCGCCGAAGCTTTCGGGTGTGAAGGTGCGCTCGCGCACCCGTATCAGCTATGATGTCATCTTCCCGGCCGGTCACGCGCTCGCCGCCCAACCGGAAGTCTCTCTGAAGGAACTGGCCGGGCTGCCGCTTGCTCTGCCGGACAAGAGTTTTGCCGCGCGGCAGGCATTCGACACGCTGTTTGCCGATGCCGGCATCGAGCTTGATCCCGTCTTCATCACCAGCTCTCTGGAAATGCTGAAGGAGCTGGTGCTGGGCCATGCCGCCGCCACGCTGTTGCCGGCGCTTTCGGTGGCGCGGGAAATCCGCAGCGGCCAGATGGTCGCCGTTCCGCTGGCCGGCAAGAAGGGTATCCACACCCAGATCGATCTCTGTGTTGCGCCGGATCGGCAATTGTCCTTCGCCGCCTCCAAGCTTGCCGATTTCATCGAGCGCTTCATGCGCGAGGCGACGGCGGGGTAAGCGAGACGGCTGGCGATCTGCCCGGAAGGTTGATTTCCATCTGCATTTCCGTGTAGCCATTTCAGCTACACGGAGCACACAAAAATCGAGATTGTGTGTGCGCCTGCAACATGACACTCTTTTTGCAACGGGTGGTCTTCGGAAGGGCAAAAATGCCCCGGCCGCCAGACAGGGGACTAAGGATGCCACGCACTTATCTTTCGCAGGCGGCAACGCTTTCGCGCCGCACCGCGCTGACCCTCGCATTGGGCACTGCGCTCTGGCTGCCGCTTTCGGCAACGGTTGCCGAGGCCGCGCCGAAAAACGCGCTGACGCTTGGCATGGCCGTCGAGCCGGCCGGTCTCGATCCGACCATTGCTGCCCCCGTCGCCATCGGCCAGGTAACCTGGCAGAATGTCTTTGAAGGTCTGGTGACGATCGACCGCGACGGCAAGGTGAGGCCGCAGCTTGCCGAAAGCTGGGAAATTGCGCCTGACGGCAAGGCCTACACATTCAAGCTGCGCAAGGGCGTTACCTTCCACGACGGTGAGGCCTTCGATTCCGCCGTGGCCAAATTTTCGCTGGATCGGGCGCGTGGCGAAAGCTCGGTCAATCCGCAGAAACGTTTCTTCGCCGCCATCGACAATATCGAGACGCCGGATGCCGCAACGCTGGTGCTGAAGCTGAAGCAGCCGGCCGGCAGTCTTCTCTACTGGCTCGGCTGGCCTGCCTCCGTGATGGTGGCGCCGAAAAGCGCTGAGGGTAACCGCACCACGCCCGTCGGCACCGGCCCGTTCAAATTCGTGAACTGGGCGAAGGGCGACAAGGTGGAACTGGAAAAGAACACCGCCTATTGGGACAAGGCCGTGGCGGTGAAACTCGACAGGGCGACCTTCCGCTTCGTGTCCGATCCGCAGGCGCAGGCGGCGGCCCTGAAATCCGGCGATATCGATGCCTTCCCGGAATTCGGCGCGCCGGAACTGATGACCTCCTTCGATGGCGATAAACGCCTCGGCACCTTCGTCGGCAATACCGAGCTGAAGGTCGTGGCCGGCATGAACAATGCCCGCAAGCCTTTTGACGACAAACGCGTGCGACAGGCGCTGATGATGGCGGTGGATCGTGGCACTGTCATCGAAGGTGCCTGGTCCGGTTACGGCACGGCCATTGGCAGCCACTACACCCCGAATGACCGCGGATACATCGATACGACAGGGGTGCACCCTTACGATGTCGACAAGGCGAGAGCGCTGCTTGCCGAAGCGGGTTATGCTGATGGTTTCAGCTTCACCATCAAGGCGCCACAGATGGCCTATGCCCAGCGCACCTCGCAAATCCTGCAGGCGATGCTGGCCGAAATCGGTGTGACGATGACCATCGAGACCACCGAATTTCCGGCCAAATGGGTGGCGGATGTTCTGAAGGGTGCGGATTACGACATGACCATCGTTGCCCATGCCGAGCCGATGGACATCGATATCTATTCGCGCGATCCCTATTATTTCAACTACAGGAACCCGACCTTCAATGAGGTCATCGCCAGCGTCGAAAAGACGGCGGATGCCGGGGAGCAGGAAAAGCTTTATGGCGACGCCCAGAAAATCCTCGCCGAAGATGTGCCGGCTCTCTTTCTGTTCGTGATGCCGAAGCTTGGCGTCTGGGACAGGAAGGTGAAGGGGCTGTGGGAAAACGAGCCCATTCCCTCGAATGTGCTGACGGATGTGCATTGGGAAGAGTGACGTTTGTCGATAGCCGTTTCTTCCGTCGTGCCGGTCCCCGGGTCGAGCCCGAGGATGATCCGGCATCCAGCCAGCCCAAGTCTCTGGGCTGAAAGGGTTCTCTCCGCCGCGCAGACGCGCGTCGGCTGGATTCCGGCTCAGGGCCGGAATGACGGGAGAAGGATAACTGGACGCTCGACCGCAGGTGAAACGAAGCAAGGAGAAGATGCCAGATGTTAGCCGTCCTCATCCGGCGTCTCGTCAGTCTCGTCATCACGCTGTTTGCCGTTTCCCTCATCATCTATGTCGTCATGGGCCTGCTGCCGGGCGATCCGGCCGCCATCATGCTCGGCACTTCGGCAAGCCCCGATACGCTCGCCGCGCTGCAGAAGCAGATGGGCCTCGATCAGCCGCTGCCGCTGCGTTACCTCCACTGGCTGGCCGGTGTCTTCCGGGGTGATCTCGGGCAATCCTATACCTATGGCGTGCCCGTGGCGGGCCTGATTGTCGAGCGGCTGGCCGTTACCCTGCCGCTCGCCCTGCTTGCGGTTTGCCTGTCCGTTGCCATTGCCATTCCTCTCGGCGTGGCGGCGGCGCGGAACCGCAACGGGGCGCTGGATTTTGCGGCCGGGCTGTTTTCGCATGTGGGCATTGCCGTGCCGGGCTTCTGGGTCGGGCTGCTGCTCATCATCGTTTTTTCCACCACGCTCGGCTGGATGCCATCAGGTGGTTTTCCCGGCTGGACGCCGAGCTTTTCGGCAGGGCTTGTGGCGCTGGTGCTGCCGGCAATCGCCCTGGCGCTGTCGCAGGCCGGGGTTCTCACCCGCGTCTGCCGTTCCGCCGTGCTTGAAGTGATGAATGAGGATTTCGTGCGCACCGCCCGCGCCAAGGGCCTGAGCGAGCGGGTGGCGCTGTGGCGGCATGCGGTTCCGAATGCGATGATCCCTGTCGTCACCATGATCGGCCTGCAATTCACCTTTCTGATTGCCGGCGCGGTGCTTGTCGAGAATGTCTTCAACCTGCCGGGCCTCGGGCGGCTTGCCTATCAGGCGCTGACCCAGCGCGACATCGTCGTCATGCAATCCGTCGTGCTGTTCTTCTCGGCGCTGGTCATCATCATGAATTTCGTCGTCGACATCGCTTATCTCTTCATCGATCCGAGACTGCGGGCAGGTGCGCGATGATGCGATTTATCCGCCGCCGCCCGGCCTTCGCCGTCGGCATCGCCGTCACCACCTTCCTCGTTGCCGTTGCCCTTCTGTCGCTGGTCTGGACGCCGGTTTCGCCGACCAAGATGCAGATCGTCCAGAAACTGAAATCGCCATTCGTTTATGGCGGTCTCGGCACGGATCATTTTGGCCGCGATGTGCTGTCGATGCTGATGGCCGGCGCGTGGAATTCACTCTCCACCGCCATCGCCGCCGTCGCCATCGGCGCGTCTGTCGGTACGGCTATCGGCGTTGCGGTCGCGGCCCTGCGCGGGGTCACCGAAACCGTGGTCATGCGCATCTGCGATATCATCTTCGCCGTGCCGCCCATCCTGTCGGCCATGATGCTCGGTGCCTTCATCGGCACGGGGCGCTTCACCGCCATCATTGCCATCGCCACCTTCATGGTGCCGGTGTTTGCGCGGCTGACGCTGGGGGCTGCACTGCAGATATGGGCGCGGGAATACATCACCGCTGCGATCAGCATCGGCCAGAACCGCGCCAAGATCACGCTTTTCCATATCGTGCCAAATATTTCCAACCAGATCATCGTGCAGGTGACGATCCAGCTCGGTCTTGCGATATTGACGGAAGCGGGCCTTTCTTTCCTCGGTCTCGGCATGCCGCCGCCCGCCGCCACCTGGGGGCGAATGCTCGCCGATGCCCAGACCTATCTTGGCGCGGCACCCTGGCTTGCCATCATGCCCGGCCTTGCGATTGCGCTCGCCGTTTTCGGCCTCAATCTTCTCGGCGATGGCCTGCGCGATCTGCTGGACCCGCGCGATACCAGCTGACCGTTTCAAGCCGATATCGCCCCTATTCCCTGTTTTTCTGACGAGACGATGCCATGACCGATCTCATAGACCTCAACACGCTCGAAATCCTGGCGCTTTACCGGGAGAGGCAACTCTCGCCATCGGAATATTGGCAGGCGGTGGAGGCGCGTATCGAGGCTTTCGAGCCTGTTGTGAACGCGCTTTACGCTTATGATCCGGAAGATGCCCGCAGGCAGGCGCTGGCCTCGACGGAGCGTTGGCAAAAAGGCGAAACGCTCGGGGCTCTCGATGGCATTCCAGTCTCGCTGAAGGAACTCATCGCCACGAAGGGCCACCCGGTGCCGCTCGGCACCAGGGCGGTGGAACTGGTGCCTGCGGCTGAAGACGCGCCGGTGGCAGCCCGATGCCGGGAAGATGGCGCGATCCTCTATGCCAAGACGACCTGCCCGGATTACGGCATGCTATCGTCAGGCCTTTCCAGCTTCCACAAGCTCAGCCGCAACCCGTGGGACCCCACCCAGAACCCCGGCGGCTCCAGCGCTGGTGCGGCTTCGGCAGGCGCTGCGGGTTATGGTACGCTGCATATCGGCACGGATATTGGCGGCTCGGTGCGGCTCCCGGCCGGTTGGACCGGTCTCTTCGGCTTCAAGCCGAGCCAGGGCCGCATCCCGGTCGATCCCTATTATACCGGCCGCTGCGCCGGGCCGATGACCCGCACCGTCATTGATGCCGCCTATGCTATGGCGACGCTTTCGCGGCCCGACTGGCGCGATGGGACATCCCTGCCGCCAAACAGTATCGACTGGAAGGATCTCGATATCGATGTGAAAGGCCTGAAAATCGGCCTCATGCTGGATGCGGGCTGCGGCCTGCCGCTGGATGAAGAGGTGCGCGATGCTGTTGTCGCGGCCGCAAAACTGTTCGAGGCGGCTGGCGCTATCGTCATTCCGGTTGAGCCAGTGTTGACGCGCGAGATGCTGGACGGACTGGATGATTTCTGGCGGGCGAAATTCTGGGGCGACATGGTGGCGCTGAGCGATGAACGCCGTGCGACGATCCTCCCCTATATTCTCGAATGGGCGGAGAAGGGAGCGGAGGTTAGCGGTTCCCGTGCGGTCTTCGGTTTCAATCAGACGATGGAAATGCGCAAGACCTGCGGGCGGCTGATGCAGACAGTGGATGCGGTGATCTCGCCCACCAATCCCATCGTGTCCTACCCGGCCGACTGGGCCTCGCCCACCAATGACCCCTCACGGCCCTTCGAACATATCGCCTTCACTGTGCCGTGGAACATGTCGGAACAGCCAGCCTCCTCGATCAATTGTGGCTTCTCCAGATCGGGAATGCCCATTGGCTTGCAGATTGTCGGGCCGCGTTACGAGGATTTGTTCGTGCTCAAACTTTCCAGGGCTTTCGAGAATTGGAGCGGTGGTGTGAGACGCTGGCCGCAGCCGCCGCAGGCCCGCTGATCCACCTTTATCGGCCATGTAGTATTGCCATAATACCCGCATCTCGATCCTGCCTGTTAGGGTGCCCAAAGGCATTCGAAAACGGGAGGAGCAGACATGCCGAAGACGATTTTGATGATCACCGGCGATTTCGCCGAGGATTATGAGACCATGGTGCCGTTCCAGACGCTGCTTGCTGTCGGCCACACGGTGCATGCCGTCTGCCCCGGCAAGAAAGCGGGCCAGACCATCGCCACGGCCATCCATGATTTCGAGGGCGACCAGACCTATTCGGAAAAACGCGGCCATAATTTCGCGCTCAACGCCACCTTCGCTGATATAAAGGTTGCGGATTACGATGCGCTGGTCATTCCCGGCGGCCGCGCGCCGGAATATCTCCGCCTTAATGCGGATGTGCTGGCGGCGGTGAAACATTTCTTCGAGGCCGACAAGCCCGTGGCCGCCGTCTGCCACGGCGCGCAACTGCTGGCGGCGGCCGGTGTGTTGAAGGGCCGCACCTGCTCGGCCTATCCCGCCTGCCGTCCCGAGGTCGAGTTGGCCGGCGGCACCTATGCCGATATCGCCATCGATGCGGCTGTTACCGACGGCAAGCTGGTGACGGCGCCCGCATGGCCGGCCCATCCGGCCTGGCTTTCGCAATTCATGGCCGTGCTCGGCAAATAAGACCGGCGAAACGGGGCTTTTTCCGGCCCCGTTTTCCGCCTATCTTTCAGGCGTGGTGAGGGAGGAAACCATGTGCAAGCTTTTCATCAAGGCAGACCCCACGCTTTGGGAGAGCCATACGCGGTCACTCAGGATCGACGGCATGGTCACAAGTGTGCGGCTTGAGAACTTCTTCTGGACGACGCTGGACGAGATCGCGCGGCGCGACGGCATGAACAGCGTGCAGCTTATCGCCAAGCTTTATAATGAATCGATCGATGCCGGGCACGACCTCGGCAATTTCACCTCTTTCCTGCGGGTCTGTTGCGGGCGTTATCTGGCACTTCAGCTTTCCGGCGATATCCCTGCGCGCAGCGATATTCCGATTGCGGCGCTGGATGCGGACAGCATTCTCGATGCGGAGAAGGTGAATTACCACTAGGTGGTAACTTTGGGCTCGATAGTGGATCAACTTGCACCCGACGTCATCCTCGGGCTTGACCCGAGGATCCACAGTCACGCGCGGCAATGGATCCTCGGGTCAAGCCCGAGGATGACGGTGGAGAGATTCTTGTGACGCAGGGAACGGCGTTTCCTCAGCTCTTCAGCGCCCGCGGATCGAGCGCATCGCGCACGGCATCGCCGATGTAATTCACACTCAGAACCGTTAGCGAAATCGCCAGCCCCGGCCACAACACACGTGACGGCGTCAGTTGCAGGAAGTTGGCACCATCGAACAGCAGCCGTCCCCAGGTCGGGAAATCGGAGGGGAAGCCGAGACCGAGGAAGGAGAGCGCGGATTCCGTGATGATGGCGGCGGCGATGCCGAGGGTGGCCGAGACCATGATCGAACTCAGCACATTCGGCAGGATGTGCCTCAGGATGATGCGATATTCGCGCATGCCGCTCGATTTCGCCGCCATGATGAATTCCTGGCTTTTGATCGTCAGCACATCGCCGCGCACGATACGGGCGGTGTGCATCCAGCTGGTTATCCCGATCACGAAGACAATCAGGATGAAGATACCGGTTTCCGGACCGAAGGCGGCGCGCAGCGTATCGCGAAACAGCATCAGGATGACAAGCAGCAACGGCAGAAGCGGCAGGGCGAGGAAGAGGTCGGTCAGCCGCATCAGCGGCCCGTCGAGCCTGCGGAAATAACCTGACAGCACCCCCACCAGCGTGCCGAGAAACAGCGCCAGCAGCATGGCGGTGATGCCGACGGCAAGCGAGATGCGCCCGCCGGCCAGAACCTGCGCCAGCATGTCCTTGCCGAGATTGTCGGTGCCGAAGGGATGCGCCCATGATGGCCACTGGTTGCGTTCCTTCACGTTGATCGCGTTGGGCGCAACGGTGTGGATATAGGGGCCGACGTAGACCGCAAGCAGGATGAAGATAAAGACGAAGAGGCCCGCCACGCCGCCCTTGTGAACGCGGAACTGTTTCCAGATATCGGCAAGGGCGGATTGCGTGGGGGTGGCCGCAACCGTCGGTGCTGCGATGGTGGCGTCAGTCATAGCGGATCCTCGGGTCGAGAATGCCGTACAGCACGTCGGCAATCAGGTTGAAGAGCACGATCAGCACCGCGAAAATGAAGGTCAGCGTCTGCACCAGCGGAATATCCGCGCCCTGAACGGCGGTTATCAGCAATTGGCCAAGCCCGTTCACGCGAAAAATCTGCTCGGTGATGATGGCGCCGGAAAAGATGGTCGGCACGCCGAGCGCAATCACCGTCACAACAGGGATGAGGCTGTTGCGCAGCACGTGGACGAGCAGGACGGATTTTTCCTTCACGCCCTTGGCGCGTGCCGTGCGCACATAATCCTGATGCAGATTATCGAGCATGGAGGCGCGCACGAAGCGGCTGATCTGCGAGACATTGTAGAGCGTCAGCACCAGCACCGGCAGGAACATCTGCTTCACCTGCGCCACGAAGCTTGCCCAGTCCGAGACCCTCAGGTTGGTGTCATAAACGGAAGGAAACCATTGCAGATAGGAGCTGAAGATGACGACCAGCAGCACGCCGGTGAAGAAGGTCGGAACCGAATAACCGACCATGGAAACGAAGGTACCGATCTGGTCGAAGATCGAATATTGCTTGTAGGCGGAGATGACGCCGATCGGGATCGCCAGCAGCGCACCAAAGAGATAGGCGAGGCCCACCACCCACAGCGTCTGCGGCATGCGCTGAATGACGAGATCGACCACCGGGCTGCGTGTCGCCCAGGAGAGCACCCGCATGCGGCTGCCATCGCCGATCTGCCAGCCGGTGAGCTTTTCGAAGAGGTTCAAAGGTTCGTTGATGAAGAACTGCTGCAGCCACATCAGGTAACGGATGAGGAACGGCTGGTCGAGGCCAAGCGAGGCGCGGATCTGCTCGCGCACTTCAGGCGGAATGGTGAGCGGCAGGTCGCCGGTCGGGTCGTTGGGCGCAAGATCGAGCAGCGCGAAGATGACGAAGCTGATGACGAGCAGCGTCGGTACGGCAAAGGCAAGCCGCCGGAGCGTAAAGGTAAACATCTGAAACTCTCCAGACCCAGAGCGCGGCTGGACGAAAATTGGGAACGTTTTCGCCTTGGCGCGGCAAATGTGTCTTCAGATCATGGTCCAGGGGCATGCAGAAGGCCGGCCCCTTGCAAAGAGGCCGGCGCATCTGCGTGTTACTTCTTGCGGGACCAGTCCGCGACGTTCCAGAGTTCCGAATCCCAGGCATTCATGCGAACGCCTTCCAGCGTCAGCGAATGCGAGGAAACGCTGCCACGGTGGATAAGCGGAATATGCGCGCCTTCCTCCGTCAGCATGTCATTGAGCTGCTTGGAAATCTCTCCGCGCTTGGCAAGGTCGGCGGTCTTGGAGAGTTCACCCACCAGCCTGTCGAATTCCGGGTTGCAATAACGCGGAATGTTCTGGCCCTGCCAGCCATTTTCAGGGGCCGGGATTTTGTCGCACAGCCATTCCGCCAGATATTTTTCCGGATCGGTGCCGTCGAAGTTGTTGGTGTACATTTCGACGTCGGCATAGAACTTCTGGAAGGTATCCGGGCTTGCCGGATCGCCGCCGAAGAAGACCGAGGCGCTGACATTGCGCAGTTCGGAGGCAACGCCGATCTGCGACCACATGTCCTTCACCAGTTCCTGTGTGGCCTGGCGGACCGAGTTGGTGGAGGTCTGGTAGAGGAAAGAAAGCTTCACGCCATTCTTGGCACGGATGCCATCGCCACCCTTCACCCAGCCGGCATCGTCCAGCAGCTTGTTTGCGCCTTCCACATCCTGCTTCAGGCACCAGCTGTCATTCTTGGTGGAAGCGAAGGCTTCCGGAGCCGGCACGATGTTGCAGGTCGGCTTGCCCGCTTCGCCATAACCCGCTTCGTCGATGATATCGCGGTCGATGGCGAGCGACAATGCACGGCGCACGGCGGGATCGGAAAGGGCCGGGTGCGGGCCGCCCTGCTTGGTGGAGCGCTTGTCGCCCAGCGAAGGATCGGGATTGTACCAGTTGAGATTGATACGCTCGACCTGGGTGCCGAAGGCGGTTTCCAGCTTGCCCTTGCCGGCGGCCACCATGGTGGCGAGGATTTCCGGCTCCACCTGCATGTTCCAGGCATAGTCGAATTCGCCGGTTTCCAGCACGGCGCGCGCGGCGGAAGCGGCATCGCCGCCGCCCTTCAGGGTCGCCGTGGCGAAGGCCGGCTTGGCGGGGTCGCGATAATTGGTGTTGGCGACGAAGCTGATCACGTCATTCGGCTTGAAATCCTTGACCACGAAGGGGCCGGTGCCGATGGGACCGAAATTGGCGGATGTGCAGCCGGGTGCGGCAGCGCCGACGCAGTTTTCAAACTGCTTCTTCTGGATGACCGGCGACTGTGCGCCGACGAATGCGGAATAGGGGTAAGGTTTTGGTTCGGTGAAGCTGATCTTGACGGTGTGGGCGTCGACGGCCTCGACATTCTTCACGCCCTCATATTGCGCCGCCTGTGCGCAGCCGCCATCCGGTGCGAGGCAATATTTCCAGGTGAAAATGACGTCCTCGGCGGTGAACGGTGTGCCATCCGACCATTTCACGTCGCTTTTCAGCTTCCAGGTCATGCTGAGCAGATCCTTCGCGACACCGCCATTGTCGATCGTCGGAATTTCGGTGACCAGCATCGGCACCAGTTCGCCCTTTTCATCGTAACGCGCCAGCGGCTCAATCACCATGGACGAGCTGTAGACTTCCTTCGTGCCAGCGGAAAGGTAAGGGTTGAGTGTCGATACGGCCTGCCAGAACAGGATTTTCAGTTCGCCGTCACTGCCGCGCTCGGCATGGGCGGCAGAGCCTGCGAGAGCCATGGCCGCCACCGTGCTGGCAAAGAGAACGCTGCGCTTCTTCATCGTGGTTTTTCCCCTTTTTGGATTTTATCTGTTTGAATGTTTGACGCTTTTCCTGTCGTCATATTCAAGGTCTTTTATTATAAGTATTTGACTTTGCTAAGGAATACTCCTCCATTCCAGATGATGCTATTGTCAGTTTTTTTGAAAAGCAAGCCCCAAACTCTTATTGATGAACAAAATTTGAGCCATTCGGCTTTCGGCCTATTTTTCGCTCATGCAGCAAAATTCATGCTTGCAAAACGAGAAATTCCAGACGCAATATGGCGTCCGACAACCCGGCGGGGAACAAAAAAGGGGAAAAAGAGAATGCCGATATTGAACCGTGTGGCTGAAATGCAGGAAGAAGTTGCCGGCTGGAGGCGCCATCTGCATGAACACCCGGAACTGCTCTACGATGTCTACGAAACATCGAAATTCGTAGCCGAAAAACTGAAATCCTTCGGCTGCGACGCAGTCGAGACCGGCATCGGCAAGACCGGTGTGGTCGGCATCATCAAGGGCCGCCATGGCGATGGCCCGACCATCGGTTTCCGCTCCGACATGGATGCGCTGCCGATCCTTGAGACCAGCGGCAAGCCCTGGGCTTCGAAGACGCCGGGCAAGGCCCATTCCTGTGGTCATGACGGGCACACCGCCATGCTTCTGGGTGCGGCGCAATATCTGGCCGAGACCCGCAATTTCAAGGGTTCCGTGGCCGTGATCTTCCAGCCCGCCGAAGAGGGCGGTGCGGGCGCGCTCGCCATGTTGAATGACGGCATGATGGAGAAATTCGGCATCTCGCAGGTCTATGGCATGCATAACGAGCCGGGCATTCCCGTCGGGCAATTCGCCATCCGCAAGGGTTCCACCATGGCGGCGGCGGATAGTTTCGAGATCGTCATCACCGGCAAGGGCAGTCATGCGGCCGCCCCGCATCTCTCCATCGATCCGGTGCTGACCTCGGCGCATGTCATCATCGCCCTGCAATCCATCGTCTCGCGGGAGACGGACCCGCTGAAATCGCTGGTCGTCACCGTCGCCACCACCCATGGCGGCACGGCCGTCAATGTCATTCCCGGTGCGGTGACGCTGACGGGAACGGTGCGCACTTTGCTGCCGGAAACCCGCGATTTCGCGGAAAAGCGCCTGAAGGAAGTGGCGACCGCCACCGCCATGGCGCATGGCGCGACCGTGGAGGTGAAATATCATCGCGGTTATCCCGTCACCTTCAACCACAGTGATGAGACCGAATTTGCGACCGGCGTGGCGATGGGCGTGGCGGGTGCGAACGCCGTCAACACCAATCCCAACCCGCATATGGGTGCCGAGGATTTCTCCTACATGCTGGAAGCGCGCCCCGGCGCCTTCATCTTCATCGGCAATGGCGATACCGCCGGGCTGCACAATGCGGCCTATGATTTCAACGACGATGCGCTGCCTTACGGCATCAGCTACTGGGTTTCGATGGCCGAAAAGGCACTTGCTGCGTAAGACATCCGGCGGCCCTCGTGGCCGCCTTCTGCTTTTCAGGAGATCGGCATGCTTTTGGCGGCGACATCAATGGAACAGACCGGCGGCTCGGTCAGCCCGGTTTTATCGGTTCAGAATCTCACCACATCCTTCCGCGTCGATGGCGGCTGGAAATCCGTGGTGCGCAATATGAGTTTCGAGATCGCACCGCGCGAGACGGTGGCGATCGTCGGCGAGAGCGGCTCGGGCAAAAGCGTCACCTCGCTCTCCATCATGCGGCTCCTCGATAAAAAGACGAGCCGCATCGAAGGCAGCGTCATGCTCGGCGGCCGCAACCTCCTGGCGCTGCCGGAAGAGGAGATGCGCAAGGTTCGCGGAAAAGACATTTCGATGATCTTCCAGGAGCCGATGACCAGCCTCAACCCGATCTTCCCGATCGGCAAGCAGATCGCCGAAGCGCTGACCGTGCATCAGGATATTTCCTCTTCCGCCGCGCGCGCCGAGGTCATCCGCCTGCTTGAGAAAGTCCGTATTCCCAATGCGAAGAACCGTTTCGACGATTATCCGCACCAGTTTTCCGGCGGCATGCGCCAGCGTGTGATGATCGCCATGGCGCTCGCCTCCAAACCGAAGCTGCTGATAGCCGACGAGCCGACGACGGCGCTGGATGTGACCATTCAGGGCCAGATTCTCGACCTCATCAAGCAATTGCAGGAAGAGGAGGGCATGTCGGTCCTGTTCATCACCCATGATATGGGCGTGGTGGCGGAAGTGGCTGACCGTACCATCGTCATGTTCCGTGGTGATGTCGTGGAAACCGGCACCACCGACGATATCTTCCATCGCGGCCACCATCCCTATACGCGCGCTTTGCTTTCGGCAGTGCCGAAGCTCGGTTCGATGAAGGAAAGGGCGCTGCCGGCGCGTTTCCCGATCATCGATATCAAGACCGGCGAGAGCCAGCCTGTGGTCGAGGTCAAGGATACTGTTTCCGGCGGCCGCACGCCCATTCTCTCGGTCAAGGACCTGACGACCCGTTTCGATATCCGCTCCGGCCTTTTCGGCCGTAAATCCGGCGCCGTGCATGCGGTGGAAAAGGTCTCCTTCGATCTGGCCGAGGGCGAGACGCTGTCGCTGGTCGGTGAATCCGGTTGCGGCAAATCCACGACGGGGCGGTCGATCACCCGGCTGATCGAACCGACATCCGGCAATGTCATGCTTGACGGTTACGAGGTGCTGAAGCTCGACAAGACGACGCTGCGCACCATGCGTCGCAGCGTGCAGATGATCTTTCAGGACCCCTTCGCCTCGCTCGATCCGCGCATGAGCATCGGCACGGCGATCATGGAGCCCTTTATCGAGCATCGCCTCGGAACCAGACAGCAGGCCCGCGAAAAGGCGGCCGATCTTCTGGAAAAGGTGGGCCTCAGCCCGGATATGATGCGGCGCTTCCCGCATGAGTTCTCCGGCGGCCAGCGCCAGCGCATCGCCATCGCCCGCTCGCTGATGCTCGATCCCAAGGTCATCGTCGCCGACGAGGCGGTTTCCGCGCTCGATGTCTCGATCAAGGCGCAGGTCTGCAACCTGCTGCTCGACCTGCAGCAGAGCCTCAACCTCGCTTTCCTGTTCATCAGCCATGATATGGCGGTGGTGGAGCGCGTCAGCCATCGTGTGGCGGTGATGTATCTTGGCGAGATCGTCGAGATCGGCCCGCGTGCGGCGGTTTTCGACAATCCGCAGCATCCCTATACGAAAAAGCTGATGTCCGCCGTTCCGGTACCGGACCCGGCGCGGCGGCAGATCCGGCGCAATATGGCGACCGATGAGATCAAAAGCCCGATCCGACCGGTGGACTATGTGCCGCCGCAGCGCCATTACCGCGAGGTTTCAGCTGGGCATCTGGTGCAGGAAGCGGCGTGATTGAGGGTACGGGCATAAACCCAGCATCGTCACCCCGGACTTGATCCGGGGTCCAGCGCGATCAAGTCCTTGATCGCGAAAGACTCTTCTCACGGCGCAGACGCGCCGTGGCTGGATTCCGGCTCAAGGCCGGAATGACGGAAAAATAACGACACGGACGTATAAGCCGTCAGTCACTGATCCACCGTTCCTCATCCGCCGATTTTCGCGCCGTATAATCTTTCCGCCCATCCGCCGTTTGACAGCCGCCGCAAAAAAATGCCAGCAAATGCGCAAGCATAATTCCTGGAGGGCAGCGGCATGGCCAGACGAAACGACGCACATGGACGGCTGGACGATGCGGCCCGTGCCGGCTGGCTTTATTATGTCGCCGGCCGCACACAGGATGAGATCGCCGCCGCCATGGGTATTTCCCGGCAGTCGGCGCAGCGGCTGGTGTCGCTTGCCGTGGCCGAGCGGTTGATCAAGGTCCGGCTCGATCATCCCATCGCCGCCTGTCTCGAAAAAGCCGAACGTCTGAAAGAGAAATTCGACCTTAGATATATCGAGGTGGTGCCGAGCGATCCTGCCGGCGTCTCCTCGACCGTCGGCATTGCCGAGGCCGGGGCGGCGGAGATCGAGCGCTGGCTGAAAAATGCCGATCCCATCGTGCTCGCCATCGGCACCGGCCGTACCTTGAAGGCCGCTGTCGACCAGCTGCCGCCGATGGAATGCCCGCAGCACCGCATCGTGTCGCTGACGGGCAATATCGGCCCGGATGGATCGGCCGCCTATTATAACGTCATCTTCAGCATGGCCGATGCCATCAAGGCCCGGCATTTTCCGATGCCGCTGCCGGTTCTGTGTTCTTCTGCGGAAGAGCGCGAATTGCTGCACGACCAGTCCATGGTGCGCTCCACGCTGGCGCTGGGGTCCGCCGCCAATGTCACCTTCGTCGGGGTCGGCGAACTTGGCGAAAACGCGCCGCTCTGCGTCGATGGTTTCCTGGGTGTCGACGAGATGAAGGCGCTGATGGCCAGCGGGGCGGTCGGCGAGATCTGCGGCTGGATGTATGATGCCCATGGCCGCATTCTCGAGCATTCCGTCAACGAGCGCGTCGCCTCCGTTCCCATCCCTTCAAGAGACACCTGCACCGTCATCGGCATGGCGCAGGGTGTCCGCAAGCACGCCTCGATTCTGGCGGCGCTGAGGGGTGGTCTGCTGAACGGCCTCATCACCGATGAAGTGACGAGCGAATATTTGCTCACGCATTGAGCAAAAATTAATCCAATAAAATCAGTCGGTTGTTTTTTCCATGTGCGTCGCAGCACAGGATGTCGCTTGACTTTTTTGCTCGTGAGGTGAGTAAATGCCCCAGAGCAAAGCGAATGCTCATCATTTTTCTTCTGGGAGGAAGATATGACACTGAAGACCATTTTGCTGGGCGCATGCTCGGCCCTCGCCTTTACCACCCTTGCTTCCGCCGAGACGCTGACCATCGCCACCGTCAACAACGGCGATATGATCCGCATGCAGGGGCTGACCTCCGACTTCACGGCAAAGAACCCGGACATCAAGGTCGAATGGGTAACGCTTGAGGAAAACGTCCTGCGCGAGCGCGTGACGACCGATATCGCCACCAATGGCGGCCAATACGACATCATGACCATCGGCAACTATGAAGTGCCGATCTGGGCCAAGCAGGGCTGGCTGCTGCCGCTCGAAAAGCTCGGCGACAAATACGACGTGGATGACATCCTGCCGGCCATCCGTGGCGGTCTTTCCGCCGAGGGCAAGCTTTACGCAGCACCCTTCTACGGCGAATCCGCCATGATCATGTATCGCAAGGACCTGTTTGAAAAAGCCGGCCTGAAGATGCCCGAGAGCCCGACGTGGGAATTCATCGGCGACGCCGCCCGCAAGATTACCGACCGCAAGGCGGATATCAACGGCATGTGCCTGCGCGGCAAGGCCGGCTGGGGCGAAAACATGGCGTTCATCAGCGCGCTCACCAACTCCTTCGGCGGCCGCTGGTTCGATGAGAACTGGAAACCGCAGTTCGATCAGCCGGAATGGAAGAGCGCGTTGCAGTTCTACGTCGATCTGATGAAGGATGCCGGTCCGTCGGGCGCTTCCTCCAACGGCTTCAACGAAAACCTGACGCTGTTCCAGCAGGGCAAATGCGGCATGTGGATCGATGCCACGGTCGCTGCCTCCTTCGTGTCAAACCCGAAGGATTCGACCGTTGCTGACAAGGTCGGTTATGCGCTCTTCCCGACGCATGGTGAACTGAAGAACCATGGCAACTGGTTGTGGTCCTGGAACCTTGCCATCCCGAAGAGCTCGCAGAAGGCGGAAGCTGCCGAAAAGTTCATCGCCTGGGCAACCAGCAAGGATTACACCACGCTCGTCGCTTCCAAGGAAGGCTGGGCAAACGTGCCTCCGGGCACCCGCACCTCGCTTTACAAGAACGCCGAGTATGAAAAGGCCGCCGCCTTCGCCAAGCCGACGCTTGCCGCCATGGATGCTGCCGACATTACCAAGCCGACTGTAAAGCCCGTGCCGTACACCGGTGGTCAGTTCGTGGCGATCCCTGAATTCCAGGCGCTCGGCACCACTGTCGGTCAGCTGTTCTCGGCGGTCGTTGCCGGTCAGTCCAGTGTTGATGATGCGCTTGCGGGCGCCCAGTCGACTGCGACGCGTGAAATGACCCGCGCCGGTTACATCAAGTAATCCTCCCGAAGATCGCTGTCCGGCTCCCGTGCCGGGCAGCGAACACTCCGGGTCGGAAGCCGCCAGGCGGCTCTAATGCCTTTCAAATCAAAACAAGAATGAGCCGGTTCTTCCGGATATGCCGGGCGCATGTCGTGACGCCTGTACCCAAGGGGAGGTGAGTGCAATGGCAACTCGAAACACGAGCGGTCTGGCGCGGGTGATGCTTGCGCCATCGGTGCTGTTATTGCTGGTGTGGATGATCGTGCCTCTGGCGATGACGCTGTGGTTCTCGTTCCAGAACTACAATCTCCTCAACCCGGCCAATGTCAGCTTTGCGGGTCTGTTCAATTACCAGTATTTCTACACCGACCCGGCCTTCTTCCAGTCGATCTGGAACACGCTTTTGATCGTCGGCGGCGTGCTTGCGATCACCGTCATCGGCGGCATCGCCATTGCACTCCTGCTCGACAATGACATTTTCGGCCAGGGCATCGTCCGCATCATGATCATCTCGCCGTTCTTCGTCATGCCGCCGGTGGCCGCATTGGTGTGGAAGAACATGATCATGCATCCCGGTTACGGCG